>JAZRET010000147.1:0-27383 GCA_045660945.1 Congzhengia sp. | reverse complement strand
ATCTGGTTGCGCAAGACGGCGAAATTTTAGAAGTAGCCGATGCAGGCTGCCCCAATGGTACAACTATGGTGGTGCGTGAACTTTTTTGAACCGTTCCTGCAAGAATGAAGTTTTTAAAGAAAGATTCCACCGAGGCAGGTTATATTGAGGACATTGTAGCACGCCTATGCCTTTCCCGCCCTGAAATCTCAATTAAATTTATTAATAACGGAAAAGAACTGATTTTCACACCCGGGGATAATAAACTGTCCTCTGCGATTTACGCAGTTTACGGAAAAGATGTGAAAAACGCGATGATTGAAGCAAACTTTGAACATGAAGGCATCAAGGTAACGGGTATGTGCGGAAAAGCATCTGTCGCACGCCCAAACCGTAATATGGAAAACTTTTTTGTAAACGGAAGATTTATAAAGAGCCCGATGCTTGCCAAAGCGGTGGAAGAAGCATATAAAAATGAACTCATGACGGGAAAATTTCCGGCGTGCGTTTTAAATATTTCTCTTTCTCCCGAACATGTGGATATTAACATCCATCCGACAAAACTTGAAGCTAAGTTTTCAAATGATAAAAATGTATATCACTCGGTTTACTGGGCAG
Organism: Congzhengia sp.; assembly: GCA_045660945.1. Classification (GTDB taxonomy): domain Bacteria; phylum Bacillota; class Clostridia; order UBA1381; family UBA9506; genus Congzhengia. The sequence continues at coordinate 26,786 of JAZRET010000147.1, read as the reverse complement.
TAAAAAATGCACTTTACAGTGCAGAATTCGTTCCTGAAGTGTCAGAGCACAAGTCGATAAAACCGCAGTTTGTAGCTCCGAAAACGGTGCGAAACGAAATGTATCAAATGAAGCCAAAAGAAACACCGAAAGAAACAACTGCGCCTTCCGCCAAAGGAAACTATACTATGGCTTCGCCTGTTCCAAAACCGACGCAGACAGAGATAAAAAGCACCTTTACCTTTATGGAAAGTGCTACAAAAAACGAACCCGTAAAACCCCGAGAACCGAAAAAGGAAGTGTCGTTTGAATCGTTTATTCCTGCAGTGGAAGAAAAACCCCAAGTACATAAGGTGGAAGAAAAACGTGTGGACTTTTCGTCGGTAGAAGTGAAAAAAGAGGAAATTCCGGCTGTGACAGAGAAAACGGAAGAACCTATCATAGAAGCAAAAGCAGAAGGAAAAGAACCGCCTATATATAAAATTTGCGGACAAGTTTTTAATACTTATATTATCGTGGAAAAAGACGGTAAAATGCTGATGGTTGATCAGCACGCCGCTCACGAAAGACTACGCTATGAAAGGTTGCTCAAACAGTATAAAGCGCGCGAAGTGGCATCTCAAATTATGCTCGCGCCAGAGGTAGTAACGCTCACAAGCGCGGAATTTTCGTGCTTTTTAGAAAATATTGAAACGTTTGAAAGTCTCGGTTTTCAGGCAGAAGAATTTGGTTCGCGTGAAGTTATTGTGCGGGGAACTCCTATGGAAGCAGGAGAGTGTAATGTCAAAGACATCGTGATTGAAATATTAGGTATGCTTTCAGAGGGGAGAAAGAAAATTGACGATGAACTTTCCTCAAAAATGCTTTATTCTATCGCCTGCAAGGGCGCAGTAAAAGCAAATGCGGCGCTCACCTCAGAAGAAATGAAGCGCCTCTTAGACGACATTTTCATGCTCGCCGGCATCAACACCTGCCCGCACGGAAGACCGATTACGATAGAATTTACCAAAGATTTTATCGAAAAACAGTTTAAAAGGATTGTGTAAATGAACAAGGTAATTGTAATTGCAGGTCCGACGGCAACGGGAAAAACCGCGCTTTCCGTGGAACTCGCAAAAGCGTTTTCCGGAGAAGTGATTTCGGCGGATTCTGTGCAAATCTACAAACAGTTAAATATCGGGAGTGCCAAGCCGGAAGAAGCAGAAAAGCAAGGCATTCCCCATCATATGATGGACTTTTTAGACCCCGGGACAAGTTTTAATGTCGCGGATTTTTGCGCGCTTGCAAAAATGAAAATCGACGAAATTCACGCGCGCGGCAACATCCCCATCATAGCGGGCGGAACGGGGCTTTATATTTCGTCCCTCATCAATAACATTTCTTTCGTGAAAGAAGAAACAAATGAAGGCGTAAGGGATGCACTTTATCGCGAGATGGAAGAAGTCGGTGAAATCGCGATGCACGAAAAGTTAAAGGAAATTGATCCCGAGGCGGCTCAAAAAATTCACCCGAACAATAAAAAACGTGTGATTCGGGCGCTCGAAATTTTTCTCACCACGGGCAAAACCATGACAGAGCAAAATGCGCTTTCCAAAAACGAGCCTTCGCCCTATGAGTTTATCTTGGTGGGGCTCAATATAGAACGTGAAAAACTTTACGAACGCATTGATAAACGCGTGGAAATTATGGTAGAACGCGGATTGTTTTCTGAAGTTGAGGGAATATTAGCAAAAGGCATTTCAAGAGACGCGCAGTCGATGCAGGGCATCGGCTATAAAGAAGCGGTGCTCTTTTTAGAGGGCGAAATCTCAAAGACCAAAAGCATCGAACTCATTCAGAAAAACAGCAGGAATTATGCAAAAAGACAACTCACATGGTTTAAACGTGAGCCGTACAAGTGGTTTGATGCGTTATCTTCTACGCTTTTTGAAGATGTAAAATTATACCTTTCGGAGAAATTATAAATGCACAATAATGACGCTTATCAGGGCACGGTTGACGAAATTATATATGTAAATGATGACAACGGTTATGCCATCTTTGATTTAGACGCAGGCGAGGAAGGATTGATCACCTGCGTTGGAACGGTGCCCTTTTTAAAGTGCGGCGAGATGCTTGTTGTCACCGGGAAATGGGTGAGTCACCCCAGTTACGGCGACCAACTTAAGATTCAATATTTTGAACGAATTGAGCCGCAAACGCGGGACACGATTTTAAACTATCTTGCCTCAGGTGTGGTAAAAGGTGTAGGACGTGCAACTGCGGAAAAGATTGTGGACAGGTTCGGGGAAGAAGCACTGAGAATTATTGTAGATACTCCTGAACGGCTTTCTGAAATCCGCGGTATCACCATGGAAAAAGCAATGAAAATCCAAGGGAATTATCTTGCGATTTATGAGAAAGAAAATCTCATTATGTTTTTGCAACGGTATAGTATTTCCCCGAGTTTTGCAATGAAAGTTTACGATATATTCGGAAAAAATTCGGTGGAACGCATCAAAGAAAACCCGTATCTTTTGTGTGAGCGCATCCGCGGCATCAGTTTTAAAACGGCAGATAACGTGGCATCACTTTCGGGTGGTGCAAAAAACAGTATTCACCGCATAAAGTCCGGCATAAAATACATTTTAACGCACTTTGCTGTGAGTGAGGGGCACACGTATTTAAATCGTGAGACGCTTATTTTCCAGGCAACGCAGATGCTTGGAATTGACGCGCTTGAAGCAGAAAACGCTTTAGTAAAACTTTTAACAGAACACGAACTTGTGTCTGAAAAAATAGAAGACAAAGATGCAATTTTTCTGCCTGCGCTCTATCATGCAGAATTTACGATTGCAGCTTCCATTTTGGATATTTTAGAAGCGGCGAAAAAAGAAAACATCAAAAATCCTGAAAAAGAAATTGAAAAAACAGAAAAAGAACTGGGGATTACGTTAGCCGAAAAGCAAAAAGAAGCCGTTTTATCTGCGCTCTCCTCGGGCGTTACCGTTATCACCGGCGGTCCCGGTACCGGAAAAACGACAACCATCAATTTTATTATAAAACTATTTGAAAAGAACAAAGAACGCATCGCACTCACAGCCCCTACGGGCCGTGCGGCAAAAAGAATGAGTGAACTCTGCGGAAGAGAAGCCAAAACGATTCACCGTCTTTTAGAAGTCGGCTTTACAGAAGATGATGCGCTCCGCGAATATGTGCGCCCGAAGGCAGAACCACTCGATGAAGATGTTATCGTGGTAGACGAAGTGAGTATGGTAGATGCGATATTAATGAGTTCGCTGATGCAAAGCATAAAACCCGGCGCAAGAGTGATTTTGGTTGGCGATAGCGACCAGCTTCCGTCTGTCGGGGCTGGGAATGTGCTTTCTGACATCATTTCCTCAGGCGTTGTGCCGACGGTTTCCTTAGACACGGTATTTCGTCAGGCAGAAGAGAGTATGATTGTTGTAAACGCCCACAAAATCAATCAGGGCGAATACCCGGTTTTAAATCAAAAAGACAAAGATTTTTTCTTCGTAACAGCAGAAAATACAGAAAAAATCGCTTCTATTCTACCTGACTTAGTTTCGAGAAGACTTCCCGAAACGTATGGCTTAGATGCAATGCGCGACATTCAGGTCATCACGCCGATGAAAAAAACGCAGGTAGGCGTTTTTGCGTTAAATGCGGCGCTGCAAGAAGTTTTAAATCCGCCGTCTGAAAAGAAACGTGAGCGCACATTTCAAAACAGAATTCTGCGCGTAGGCGACAAAGTGATGCAAATTAAGAACAACTACGACCTGCGCTTCACAAAAGGCGGAGAAGAAGGCTACGGCGTCTATAACGGCGATATGGGAAAAATTGTGGAATTGAAAAACACCACCATTGACGTTTTGTTTGACGATGGGAAACTGGTTACTTACGAAAACGGGAATTTAGAGGAAATCGACCATGCATACGCCGTAACGGTGCACAAAAGTCAGGGTAGTGAATTTCATACGGTTGTGGTTCCTGTATTTTTGGGAACGGAAAAACTTTTCACGCGAAACCTTTTATACACCGCCGTTACTCGCGCCAAAGAAATGGTAATTTTGGTGGGACAGCAAGCGGCGTTAAAACGTATGGTAGATAACGACTATGAAGCAAAACGCTTTTCAAGTCTAAAACAGAAACTGATTTCAGGAGAACAATATGAGTAACATCTTACCCGAGTATATCGAAAACTATTTACATACAACACACAAAAAAAACGATGCTTTTTTTGAAGAACTTCGCGCGTACGCAGAAGAAAACCATATCTACATCGTAAAATCGGAAGTAGAACGGTTCTTAAGGACGTTTCTTTCGGCAACAAAACCGAAAAACATTTTAGAGGTTGGCACGGCGATTGGATATAGCGCGATGTTTATGTTAGAGAGCACTGACGAAAATTCTCGCGTTACAACGATTGAACGCGATGAAAATGTGCTCATTCAGGCAAAGGAGAATGTAGAAAAACGCGGACTCACTGACCGAGTAACATTTATTTTCGGTGATGCAACGGAGGTGCTCGAGAGCATCGGGGGCATATACGACTTTGTGTTTTTGGATGCATCAAAGGGGCAGTACCGCGCGCATTTTGATATGGCTTTAGCGCACCTTAAAAAGGGCGGCGTGATTGTAACAGACGATGTTTTATATATGGGTATGACGGCGTCAGATGATTTAGCAACGAAGAAGCATGCAACCATCGTTCGCAGACTGCGCGAGTTTTTAGATTTTCTTTGTACGGACGAACGCTTTGAAACTGTCATTCTCCCTATCGGTGACGGCGTGGCAGTAACGTATGTGAAAGAATAAAAGGAGAAAAGAAATGTTTGTAATTTTAGGCATTGGAAACCCGGGGAAAAAATATGACGGAACACGTCATAATATCGGGTTTGTTGCGCTCGATTATATGTCGGCGCATTACGGCATAAAAATAAATAAGATTAAGCACAAAGCACTCATCGGCGAAGGAAATATACAGGGCGAAAAAGTGCTTTTGGTAAAACCGCAGACGTATGTGAATTTGTCGGGAGAATCCCTACGCGAAATCTGCACGTATTATAAAGTGCCTATAGAAAACGTCATTGTCATTCACGATGATGTGAGTTTAGACTGCGGAAAAGTACGCATTCGTAAAAAAGGGAGCGACGGCGGACACAACGGATTAAAGTCCATTATCTATCAGTTAAAGTCTGATGCGTTTACCCGTATTAAAATCGGTGTTGGCGCACCGCCTGAAAATTACGATATGGCGGACTGGGTTTTGGGACATTTTTCAAAGGAAGAAATTTCCCATCTTTCACCGTTGGTCGATTGCGTAGTGGAAGAAACCGTGCCGGAAATTTTAAAAAACGGTGCAGACAGTGCGATGAACAAGTTTAACGGAAAGGCGTTTTAAATGAGTATTTCAAAAGCACTCAGAGAAAGGCTCTCGGGCCTTGAAAAAGTAAAACCTTATATGGAAAAAGGTCCGGTACAGATTTCCGGTCTCATCCCCCCTGCGAAATTAAATTTCACAGGGGCAGTTTGCGCGCAATTCGAAAAAAACGTGCTTTTTGTGGCGGAAAGCGACTATATCGCGAAAAGAGAGGCAGAAGAACTTGCGTTTTTTTTGCCCGAACAAGTACTCTTTTTCCCGTCAAAAGAATTAGAATTTTTTAAAGCAGATGCAAAGAGCCACGAGGTGCAACACCAAAGACTTTCGGTTTTAGAAACGCTTATGGCGGCAGAAATCCCGATGGTTACCGTAATGTCTTTAGATGCGCTTTTGCAGTTTACAGTAGACATCAAAGACTATCAAAAAAGTGAGCAGGCAATTTCGGTCGGCGATGAGATTAGCATTGATACACTTTCTGAAAAGTTTGTAAAGATGGGCTATGTGCGTGAAGACATGGTTGAGGGAAAAGGACAGTTCAGCGTGCGCGGCGGCATCATCGACGTATTTGCCCCGACAGGCGAAAACCCTTACAGAATCGAGTTTTTTGGTGATGAAATTGATTCGATCCGTAGTTTTGATGTATTTACGCAGGTTTCGGTAGAGAATTTAGAAAGCATCACGGTTGGTCCGGCAGACGAAAGTTTTGAAAGCGGAAACAGCGAGACCTCGGTGCTTTCTTATTTTGATCAAGATACGATTGTGATTTTCGACGAACCCAAGGCCATTTCCGAGCGTGCCGAGGGCTTAAAGTGGGATATTGAAGAAACGGTCAAGGCGCTTTTAGAAAAAGATGCAGAGTTTACTGTGCGTGAAAAATATGTGCATGATTATTTTGATATACTTCGCGCACTTTTAAAACATCCGTTTATCTGTTTATCTGAACTTTCCGGCGCAGGACAAGATATCAAGCCCGTGATGGAACTTTCTCGTCCCACGGGAGAAATCGGAAAAGCACCGGTTGAACGTGAGCGCTTTTATGAGGACATAAAAACATGGACAGATACCGGCTACGAGGTGTTCTTCTCGGTAGAAAAAGAGCGTCGAGATGCGTTAAAAGACGATTTGGAACATCAGGGCTTTTCTGTTGTCTTAGATGAGAAAACGTACAAAAAAGGCGCAATTCATTTTATAGAAGGTGGCCTCAAAAACGGATTTTATGACGGCGAAGCAAAAATCGCACTCTTCGGTGAAGAAGAGATTTTCGGACGTGCGCCGAAAAAAAGATTCAAACGAAAAAAACTTGATTCCGCAGCAAAAATCCGCGACTTTCATGAACTTGATATTGGAGATTATGTGGTGCATCACACCCACGGTATCGGGCAATATTTGGGGCTTGATACCTTAGAAGTGGAAGGAAAGCGCCACGATTATTTGAAAATTCGTTATAATGGCGACGATATTTTGTATGTGCCGACGGACCAACTGGATATCTTGCAAAAATACGTCGGAAAAGACGGCACGGTGCGCCTGAATAAAATGGGTGGCGCAGATTTTGCGCGCCAGAAGAAAAAGGTAAAAGAGTCGGTTCAAGAACTTGCGAGGGAATTGGTTGCCCTCTATAGTGCTCGTCAGCAGGCGCAGGGATATGCGTTTTCGCCAGACACCGAATGGCAGAAATCTTTTGAAGAAGATTTCCCTTATGAAGAAACCGAAGACCAACTTCGCTCTATTTCCGAAGTCAAAATGGATATGGAAAGCGCGCGCCCGATGGATAGACTCCTTTGCGGAGACGTGGGATACGGAAAAACAGAAGTTGCACTGCGTGCGGCGTTTAAAGCCGTGATGGACTCAAAACAGGTGGCAATCCTCGCGCCCACGACGGTACTTGTGATGCAGCATTTTAACACGTTTCAAAACCGAATGGAAAAGTATCCGATTTCCATCGCCCAACTTTCCAGATTTCAAACGAAAAAAGAGCAGGAAGAAATCATAAAGAAGTTGAAAAAAGGGGAACTCGATATCGTCATCGGAACGCATCGCCTTCTGGGAAAAGACGTTGAATTTAAAGATTTGGGGTTTTTGGTGGTGGACGAAGAACAGCGTTTTGGCGTAAAACACAAAGAGCGTATCAAAGAAATGAAAAATAACGTCGACGTGTTAACGCTTTCTGCAACGCCAATTCCGAGAACTCTTCATATGTCGATGATAAACATCCGCGATATGAGTGTTTTAACCGAACCGCCGGAAAACCGTTTTCCTGTGCGTACGGTGGTGATGGAGCAAAATGAAGCAGTCACGAATGACGCGATAAAAAGAGAACTTTCCCGTGGCGGTCAGGTGTATTATATTCATAACCGCATCGCAAGCATTGAATCCACTGCAAGAAAACTCAAAAAAGCATTTCCCGATGCCAATGTCGCAACAGCCCATGGCGCGATGGGGGAAGAACTACTCGAAGAAATTATGATGGAAATGCTAAATGGCACAATCGACATTTTAGTATGTACCACCATCATTGAAACAGGACTTGACATCCCGAACGTGAATACTATTATTGTAGAAGATGCAAACCGCATGGGACTTTCCCAACTCTATCAATTAAAGGGAAGAGTTGGGCGCTCGGGAAGACGTGCATTTTCCTATTTTCTGTACCGTCCTGATAAGGCGCTAAATGAAACGGCAACGAAGCGCTTAAAGGCAATTAAAGAATTCACAGAGTTTGGCGCAGGCTTTAAAATCGCAATGCGAGATTTAGAAATCCGCGGTGCGGGAAATATTTTGGGCGCAGAACAACACGGACACATGGATACCGTTGGATATGATATGTACTGCGAACTTTTGGCGCAAACCGTTGGAGAGATTACAGGGGTCACGGCCGAAGAAGACTGGCAACCTCTGGTGGATATCAATGTCGAAGCCTATATTCCGCCGAATTACATTAAAAATCACGCGATGAGACTTGATATTTATAAAAAGATTGCGTCCATTGAAAATGAAGCAGACAAACTCGACACCGAGGGAGAAATCTGTGACCGTTTCGGCGAACCACCGGAAAGTGTATCGGCTTTGATTTCGGTAGCAGAGATAAAATACCTTGCAAAGGAATGTTTGATTTCTGAAATCACCGTAAAAGAAGGGCAGGTTCTGTTCTATTTTAAAGGCGATATGGAGTTAAAAGCAATCGCAAACTTAGTGTCTTTATACGGAAGCAAATTCTTTGTTTCCGCAGGAACAAAGCCGTATATGGCGAAAAGAACAGACATAAAAAAGGAAAATATTTTATATTCTGTAAAAAATTTGTTGCAAGAATACAAGAAATGCTTGCAACCGGACGTAAAATAGTGTATAATAGTTTTGTTATATTCATACAAAGGAGTGTTTTTGTTGAAAGGATTTAAATCAGCAATCAAATGGGTGATTGCAATTGTAGCCATTTTGCTCGTTGCTTTCATTCTCTTAAACGTAAACGGATTAAGCGTATCCAGAAAAATCGCAACCATAGGTGGCGTTAACGTGACCGAGGCCGAGTATAAATACTATATCGAATACGCGAAAACACAAGTGTTGGCAGATGCAGGTCTCCAGGAAGCAACAGAAGGTTTCTGGGATTCTGAAATCGACGGCAAAAAAGCATCTGAACTTGTAAAAGAAAAAGCGAAAGAACAGATGACTCGCACAAATATCGCAGTTTCTAAAGCAAACGAAGCAGGCGTGAAATTAACAGACGAAGAAAAAGCAACTGCGCGCACTTATTTAAAAGGTGCATCTGCTGACGAGCAGAAGAGCATTGATGCGTTGATGAAAAACATCGGTGCAAGCAAAGACGTGTATGCAGAAATTATGGAAAAATCAATTTTGGAACAAAAATACTATCAGTATTTAAACGATCAGGAAGATTCTGTTCTCGCAGTTGATGCAGAAGAAATCGGAAAAGTTGCAGCTGAAAAGTATGCACGCGTAAAACACGTTTTAATTGCTAATACCCCCCCGACACAGACATTAACAGAAGAAAATCCGGCGGTTGAGCCCGTTGACGCTGAAAGCTATGCAGCTGATGCGAAGAAAAAAGCTGAAGACGTTTTGAAAAAAGCAACCTCCGGCGAAAATTTTGATAAGTTAGTCGATGAATTCGGCGAAGACCCGGGCATGGAAGGAAACGAAGAAGGCTATATCATTGACGAAAACGGCGCTTCCGTTGATGGTCAGAGTTCTATGATTCCGGAATTTACAGAAGGTTCTTTCGCTGTAAAACCGGGCGAAGTAAATCCAAAACTCGTTGAATCTACTTACGGATGGCATATCATTAAAAGACTTCCGCTTGATACAGAAAGCGAAAGTTATGCAACCATCCTTTCCGCTGCGGAAAACGGCGCAAAATACGATAAGTTCTTAGCGTATATAGACGGTCTCAAAGATTCCATTAAAATGGACATCAATGAAAAGCTTGTCGCAAAAATCAAAGTAAAATAAGAAATGTTAAAAGAAAAAGGACTGCGTGAGCAGTCCTTTTTTGTGTGCTTTTTTAATACTACTTTATTTCTTGTTCCAGCGTGCGAAATTCATCCGTATCAAAAAAGTCAATCAAAGAGATTCCCATTCCGTCACAGAGCATTTTTAATGTGACGATTCCGGGGTTTTGACTTTTCCCATATAAGATGTTTTTAATTGTAGATGGTGCGACGCCCGATTCTGTGGCAAGTTTATTGATGGTCATTCTTTTTTCTTCGCATAATGCGAGAATGCGGTTCTTCACAGCAGTATATGTGTTCATTTACTCACCTCTCAAAACTAATAGACTAATTATAGTCTATTAGTTTTGACAAAATAGGCTATATATGATACAATATAGACTATAAAAAGTCTTTTGAGAGGGGAGGTGACGTTTTGAAGAATAGCAAATCTATTCTTATAGTAGCAACTGTATTTGTGCTTTCTTTTGTGCTGATGAACCTAGTGGGATGCGGGAAAGTTAATAATGAAAAAACAGCGGGAGATGAAAATAACACGCAAACAAGTTTCGGGCAGGAATCCGAAGACCTATACGCAGGAAGTTATACTGGCGAATATGGTGAACTTGTAATACAAAAATATGATGAAGCCTACCAAATCAGGATGTATTTAGATCTCGATGCTGATGAAATTGTGACGATTGTCGGCGCTGGATATGTTAAACACGACACCCTTCATTTTATAGCATCAGACAATTATGGAAATGAGTTTTCTGGCAATGTAGAAGAGTATGGTGACGATTATCCTGTGAGAGTGGAATTACATGAAGCAGAAACGAATGAATACATAGACGAACTCGAATTTGAAAGACAAAAATAACAAAACAATCTAAAAAGGCAGAAGCGATTTTTCGCTTCTGCCTTTTGATTTACGTTTTACTACATCCCAAGTATTAGTTACATTCAGCCACTAACGGACCTGCAAGTTCTTTTAAGTAGAAGAGTTTGCCGGGGAGTGTGGGCATGTATGTAGACGGGATGTGCATATCAGGACCATAGTGGAGTGTCATTAAGAAACTCATGCCCTGCCAGCCCATACCACGGCCTAAAGCACCGTCGCAACCGCCGATGATGTAGTCAGCCTGCATGAACATACCGGGTCCGATTGTGTTTGCACGGCACGGAACTAATGTTGTGCGGCTCTTAAAGGATGTGATAGCGTTCTGTTCGATGGTCAACGGATGAAGTTTTGCGCCAATTCTGTAGGGCTCGTTAAGCCATGCTTCTTCTGTATCATATTCTACAGCGAAGTGGGGTTCCCAGAAAGCAATGTGACACATTCTGCCAACACCAAATACCAATACGAGTTTTGCGCCTTCTGCTTTTAATGCAGCGAGTTTACCCGGATATGTGGGAAGGTTTTCTTTTGTTGCGAAGTTTCTCTGGTTTTCAGGGATGGTAAGTTCGCCTAAAGGATTGAAGAATGCCTGCTTCATGCTGTATTCAAAAGAAGCCGGGTTGTCAGAAGGTAAGGTGTTACCGTCAGCATCAGCCCATTCGTCCATATTAAAGGTTGTAACGTGGTCGCAGCAGGTATTCCACTGTGTTAAGAAGTAAACAGCCCAACGATACATACCCATCGGACCAACCGGCAGAATTATAGCGAGTTTCTGACCGTTTTCTCTTGCGAGTCTGATCTGGAGCGCGATTTCGTGACCCATGTATGCGTCAAAATCATAGATGTTTTCGCAGGCAACGGGTGTGAAATCCTTGTGCCAGAAATCTTCTCTTGCTACACCTTTTTCGCAGCAAGCGTCAATTTTTGCCATATCCCAACCAACGGGATAGAAGTTCTCGAGCAGGGAACCTTTAGATGTGCTCATAAAATCCATTTTTCATTTCCTCCTTGATTTATGGTAATAATTTTTTTGTTGTTCCTCTTAAATAAACCTGACACTGTCTGAAACCTTCCGCATAAGCCGCGCCACACTGATAGCCGCGGTATCTGGAGCAGGTTCTCACCATGTCACAAAAGTCAATGCCGTCGTGCTCGCGCATCCAGACAATCTGGCTTTCATGACATTCGAGCATTTTAATCTTAAGGTCAATTTCATCGGTGATATCTACATATTCTGTGGGCTGAAAATCAACGCCGGCTAACGTGTCCATATAATAAATTGGCACGAGTTTTGCGGGCGCAGAGTCCATGGTGCTGTAGCGATGCTCGTAATCTGTGTAGTTCGGAAGTGTTGCAGTAAAACTTGCGTCGAACACTAAGCGAGAAACTGCAGTATGGTCTGGCATATAATCATTCGGGTTATGGGTAATGATTACGTCGGGGTTTGCATAGCGGATCACGTCAACTAACTTATCTCTTGCTTCTTTGCAGCTGTCAAAGATGTTCAAGTCGCCGAATCCTGCAGAGATGACTTCGATTCCGGCAAGTGAGCCTGCCTTTTTCGCCTCTGCTGCACGAATGACTCTCAGTTCATCCGGTGGGATGATGACGTGTCCGAGGTCTCCGGTGGCAACGTGGCAAACGATGACTTTGTCGCCGCGTTTTACACATTTTGCCAAAGTTCCGGCGCAAGCGATTTCAATGTCGTCCGGATGGCAACCGATTGCTAAAACGTTCATAAATATTCTCCTTTATGTACTTTGTATTACTTATACTAAGACTCTTTTTTCATTATAGCACAAAACTTCTTGTTTGTCCAATATTTTCATGCTCTTTTTTTAAAAAAAGAAAGGCTATGGAAATCCATAGCCTTTTTGCTTGCTCAAGTGCCGTTTTGTGACAGCCGATTCTTAGAAGCCCATGCCGGGGTTCATCCCTGCCGGTGCCGGTGCTTCCGGTTCGGGTTTATCAGCAACGAGACTTTCTGTTGTGAGCACCATTGCTGCAACGCTTGCTGCGTTTTTAAGAGCCGAGCGTGTTACCTTTGTGGGGTCAACGATACCGCTCTTCATCATGTCAACGTATTCTTCGGTTAATGCGTTAAAGCCGATGCTAGCATCGCTTTCGCGTACCTTTTCAACAATGACAGAACCTTCTAAACCTGCGTTTTTCGCAATCTGTTTTACGGGTTCTTCTAATGCTTTTAACACGATCTGTGCGCCGGTTTTTTCGTCACCTGCGAGGGTTTCGATGAGGCGAGCAACTTCTTTTGTTGCGTTAATGTATGTGGTACCACCACCGGGTACGATACCTTCTTCGATTGCCGCTTTTGTAGCTGCCAAAGCATCTTCGATTCTGAGCTTCATTTCTTTCATTTCGGTTTCTGTAGCCGCACCAACTTTGATAACTGCTACGCCGCCTGCCATTTTAGCTAAGCGCTCCTGAAGTTTTTCTCTGTCAAAATCAGAGGTGGTTTCTTCAATCTGCACTTTGATTTGTGCAACTCTTGATTTGATTTCCTCGGGGTCACCTGCACCGTCAACGATGATGGTGTTTTCTTTCTGAATTTTTACCTGACGTGCACGACCGAGCTGAGAAAGCTGTGTTTCTTTGATGTCGTAGCCGAGTTCTTCTGTGATTACTTCGCCACCGGTTAAGGTTGCGATATCTTTTAACATTTCTTTTCTTCTGTCGCCAAATCCCGGAGCTTTTACTGCAACGCAGGTAAAAGTGCCGCGGAGTTTGTTGACGAGTAAGGTAGCGAGCGCTTCGCCCTCAATGTCTTCAGCAACAATCACGAACTTTTTGCCCTGATTTACAATCTGTTCTAAAATCGGGAGAATGTCCTGAATGTAAGAGATCTATTTGTCTGTGATTAAGATGTAAGCAACATCTAAAACAGCTTCCATTTTATCGGTATGGGTTACCATGTAGGGAGAAATGTAACCGCGGTCAAACTGCATACCTTCAACTACTTCAGAGTAGGTTTCTGCGGTTTTGGATTCTTCAACTGTGATAACGCCGTCGCTTGTTACTTTTTCCATTGCATCTGCGATTAAGTTGCCGACTTTTTCGTCTGCCGCGGAAATGGATGCAACACGTGCGATGTCTTCTTTGCCGTTTACTTTTTTGCTTGCGGATAAAATGAAGTCAGAAGCGCAATCAACTGCTTTCTGGATACCTTTTCTAACGATCATCGGGTTTGCGCCTGCTGCGATGTTTTTAAGTCCTTCGTGAACGAGTGCCTGCGCAAGAAGGGTAGCGGTTGTAGTACCGTCACCTGCAACGTCATTTGTCTTTGTTGCAACTTCTTTTACAAGCTGTGCACCCATATTTTCAAAGGGGCATTCGAGTTCGATTTCTTTTGCGATGGTAACACCGTCATTTGTGATTAAAGGAGCGCCGAATTTTTTGTCTAAAACGACGTTTCTTCCTTTCGGTCCGAGTGTTACCTTAACGGTATCTGCTAATGTATTTACGCCTTTTTCTAACGCTTTTCTGGCGTCTTCACCAAATAAAATATCCTTTGCCATGATGTTCCCTCCAAATTGATTTTACTTACTTTAATTTTGCGAGCACGTCGCCCTGACGGAGAATGGTGTATTCTTCGCCGTCTAACTTAATTTCTGTACCTGCGTATTTGCTTGTGATGACTTTGTCGCCAACGGAAAGTTCCATCACAACTTCTTTTCCGTCTACCACGCCACCGGGGCCAACTGCAACAACTTCTGCAAACTGCGGTTTTTCTTTTGCTGCGCCGGGAAGCACGATGCCGCTTTTAGTGGTTTCTTCTGTTTCTACCATTTTGATGACGATTCTGTCACCTAAGGGCTGAATGTTCATAAAACTACCTCCTGATGTATTGAAATAAATTTTAAACGAGTTCGTTTAGCACTCTTTGTGTTTGAGTGCTAATCCTCTTATATATTACTCAAATTTGGAAAATTTGGCAACTCGCAAATTTCGAGATTACATCTTGAATGCTTTGTTTTTCTTTCGAATGCTCTTAAAATCGCCGTTTTAAATTTGAATTGTAATGTTCACAGTTTTGTGATAAAATATAGGAAAATATGTATGTAGGGTGTGTTGTATCTTGAAAATCGCAGTGATAGGCGGTGGACCAGCAGGACTTTTGGCGGCATCCGCGGCAGCAGGAATGGGCGCAAATGTGCGCCTTTTTGAAAAGAACAGTTACCTCGGGAGAAAACTTGGGATTACGGGAAAAGGGCGTTGTAATATCACAAACAGCGCTGATATTTCAGAATTCATTTCTAATATCCCCGTCAATGGAAAATTTATGCACAGCGCATTTTATGCGTTTTCCAACACTGATATGATAGATTTGCTTGCGCGATTCGGCGTGGAAACGAAAACCGAGCGTGGCGGACGAGTGTTTCCGGTGACGGATAAAGCCAAAACCGTGGTGGACGCGTTAAAGCGCTACGCAAAAGACTCCGGCGTTCGCGCCACAAACGACACTGTGGTAGCGGTGCAAAAAACGGAAGAGGGGTTTCGCCTTTCTTTAAAAACGAAGGGATTTTATAACTGCGACAAAGTGATTATCGCAACGGGTGGCGCGTCGTATCCGCAAACGGGCTCTACCGGCGACGGCTACCGCTTTGCAAAAGAACTGGGGCACACGGTAGTTCCCCCGAAACCGTCACTCGTTCCTTTAACAACAAAGGGGAAACTTGCCTCAAAACTCATGGGGCTTTCCTTAAAAAATACTGCGATTACGATTACGGATGAAAATAACAAAAAGGTCTATACCGATTTTGGCGAAATGCTCTTTACGCATTACGGCGTGTCTGGACCGATGATTTTATCGGCGAGCGCGCATCTAAGAGATTTTGATAAAAAGAAATATGCCTTATCCATTGATTTAAAACCGGCGCTAGATGAAGCGACTTTAGACAAGCGCATTTTAAGAGATTTTGAAGAAAACATCAATCGCGATTTTATTCACGCTTTAGATGCGCTTCTTCCGCAGAAAATGATTCCCGTAATCATTGAACTTTCAGGCATTGACCCGCGCAAAAAGGTGCGCGATATTAAAAAAGAAGAGCGACAAAACTTAGTGCGCGCCATTAAAAATCTTGCGCTGGAGATTACCGGAACGCGCCCGATTGCGGAGGCAATTATCACATCCGGCGGCGTGTCAGTAAAAGAAATTAACCCCAAAACGATGGAATCAAAAATCGTTCCCGGTCTTTATTTTGCCGGAGAAGTCATAGACGTTGACGCCTATACCGGCGGCTTTAACCTGCAGATTGCGTACTCAACCGGATATCTGGCGGGTCAGAGTGCGGCGGAGGATTAAGACATAAAACATTTGGGAAGTTTGATGGATATGGAAATATCCGAAACAGAATGAAATGTTTTTTAGTCCAATCTTGACACGAGCCCGCAAACGCAAGTGTTAAACTTTGGAACAAAATAAACTGGTGTCGATATTTTTAAAACACAATAAACCAAAACAAAAAGAGCCATCTTTAAAAGATAGGCTCTTTTTGTTTTCCTTTATAAAAAGGAGAGAAAATGAAAAAAGTTATGTGTTTTGTGGTATGTACCTATTATAGCAGTATTTTACAATTTTTGCAATGCGTGTTTTATACGAAATTTACAAAACATTGCAAATGTTTTTGTGCAAAATTACTTTTTGGTTTGGCGCTTTAGTTTTAACGTGAGTTTATCGCCGTCTAAACACGAAACACCTGCTGGAAGCGTGAGTGAAACTTCGACTTTTTCATCTTTTCCAATCATTTCGCGTGTGATTACTTCTGTTTTCACTTTGGTTAAGTTTGCAAGTGCAGAAGCAGTGCCGGAAACTTCAACGGATTTTAGTGCGCTGTCGTCTAAGACATACCGTTCGTCTTTTGTGTTTACATCAGAAGCAAAGACAGGTTCGAGTGTAACGGTCTTTTTCTTTAAGATTTCGCAATGCACGTCGACAGTTTCGGCGGAGCAGGTTACATAGGGGTTATCAATTATGGTGTCAGTGGAAGTTAGCATTTTAAGTTCCACGACAGAAGAAACATCTTCTTTTTTATCGCTGACGTCGATGGTGGCAACCACGTGTTCAATCGCACCGACAATGGATTTTGCTCCACGGATTTTTACGGTTTCAGGCGTTGTTTTTGTTTCGCCGACAACATAGCCGTTTTTCGGTGTTCCCTCCGCTAAAACCTCAATTCGTTTTTCCTCTTCAACCAATTCGTCTACTGTGATGTTAATACTGGACGGTGTTTGTTTTAACACCTGAATGTTTCCGTATGGAATTGCAACAATTGTGTTAATAGAGTGTTCGCCGGTTTTATCGATTTTGCTGACGTCGACGGAAACGTTAATGTCAGACGCCTCAATGTCGGTCAAAAATTTTCTCTGACCGCGAATTTTTAAATCTACGGTATATTCTTTATCGTTCATCAAAACGAAGCCCCGGTTTTCCAGTTCTGCACGTTGCGAGAAAAAGACGGGAACGTTTTTTACGGTTTTTTCTACTTCCGGACTTTGCACCTGAATGATATAAAACCACATTCCGATAGCAAAGAGAAGAGAGATGATTTTAGCAGATAAATTATTTTCCACGATATCTCATCCTTCCTGACGCACAAAATTATTCTTCGGTTTCGTCTTCTGTGTGCTTGGTTTTGCGTTCTGTGGTAAGCGACTTTAAGAAATTCAAGTTTCTTTTTACGTTTGCGCTCATATCGTCTTTGGGAGTAAGAAGTTTTGTCAGAAGTTTATGTAAGGTTTCCTCTGAAAGATTTCTTGTCATATTTCCGTTTTGCATCACGGAGATTTTACCTGTTTCTTCAGAAACAACGACTGTTACGCAGTCGGATTGTTCGGAGATACCAAGACCTGCTCTGTGACGTGTGCCGAGTTCGTTGCTTAAGTCTTTGTTCGAAGAAAGTGGCAGCACGCAGGAAGCCTGATAAATTTTGTTGTCACGAATCAAAACAGCACCATCATGAAGCGGTGTGTTCGGAACAAAAATGTTTTCTAAAAGTTCCGCTGTTACGGTTGCGTTAATTTCGGTACCGGCGGTAAGAAGGTCGTCTAGCATCGTTTCTTTTTCAAAGACGATTAAAGCACCAGTGCGAGAAGTGGAAAGGTTTTTTGCAGCTCTGCAAACTTCGGAAACAATATCACTCTCGTCGCTTTTTACGTTTGTAAACCAACTTCCGAACTTACTTCTTCCCACGTGTTCAAGACCACGCCTTAGTTCGGGCTGGAAAATAATAATCAGGGCAATAAAACCAACCTGAAGCGTATTTTCTAATATGAAGCTGATCATATTTAAATTAAACCATTCGGCTAAGTACGCAATCACAAACAAAATTGCGATGCCCTTTAAAAGCTGTGCCGCACGGGTTTGTCTGAAATGTTTAATGATATAGTATACTGCCACCGCAACAATTAAAATATCAATAATGTCGGTGATTTGTACGGTTTTAAAAAACGGAATGACTGTTCTTTGTAAAAAATCCAAAACAAAAACCTCCTATTTCGATAGTTTCCCATGTTTATTGTATCATAAAAGCTTTTTTATTTCAATTTCAATTGTGTTACAAATCAAAAAAATCTACTCCTGGGAAAAAAGAAAGCGCATTGACAAAAGGCGTTTCTTTTTATATAATGAAATTATATGTGATAAAAAAGAAAGGGTATCTGTATGTATCAAAAATTTTTCAAACGGTTTTTCGATATTTTCCTGTCGCTTTTTGCGATTATTTGTCTTTCCTGGCTATTGCTCATTGTTGCAATTTTAGTGAAAATCAAACTGGGAAGCCCCGTGATTCACGCAGCAAAACGTGTGGGAAAGGATAAAAAGGTATTCACCCTTTATAAATTTCGCAGTATGACGAACGAACGGGATGAAAACGGAAAACTCCTTCCCGATAAAGATCGTCTTACAAAGTTTGGAAGAATCCTCCGCGCAACAAGTATAGATGAACTTCCGGAACTTTTTAATATCTTAAAAGGTGATATGTCCATCATCGGGCCAAGACCTCTGCCGGAAATCTATCTTCCGTACTACACAGATGAAGAGGGGAAACGCCACGATATCCGTCCCGGTCTTTCCGGCTGGGCGCAGGCAAACGGAAGAAATTCTCTTTCGTGGTCGGAAAAGTTTGAGTTAGACGTCTGGTACAGAGAACACATTTCCTTTTGGCTTGATGTAAAAATCATTTTTTTAACGGTGTTTAAAGTGTTTAAAAGAGAAGGCATCGGACAAGGAGAACAAATTCCGATGAGCCTACATATAGAACGTGCAAACGAAATCAATTTAATGCAGTAATATAAGGATGAAGATATGAGAACGGAAATTGGAAGCGAGTTTTTTTGCGTTCCGGTCAAGGAAGAAAATCATTTGTTTCCGGCTGAAACACAGTGGTTTTGTTCCGGCAGAAGCGCGCTTTATGCAATTTTAAAAGAGAATAATTTTAAAACAGCACTTCTTCCCGACTGGTGTTGTGACAGTATGATAAAGCCGTTTTTGGATTGTGGTATTAAAGTAGAGTTTTATCCTGCGCTTTCCGGTTTTTCCGATATGGAAGCAGATGTCGTTTTGGTCATGGACTATTTCGGAGTTAAAGGAAGTAGTCCGTGCGGAACTTTTTCCGGTATCGTGATTCGTGATATGACGCATTCTGTTTTGAATGAGATGCCCTACAATGACGCGGATTACTATTTCGGAAGCCTTAGAAAATGGGCAGGATTTTACACGGGCGGTTTTGCTTGGGGATTGAAAGAGCCGGTTTCGTACGAATCCGAACATGCAGAATATATTCGTCTCCGTAAAACTGCGATGGAGAAAAAACAGACCTATATCGGCGAAAAAACAGACAGCAAAGGTTATCTTGATATCTTTTCAGAAGCAGAAGAACTTTTAGAACAAGAAGGCGTTTTCCCGGCAGACAGCGAAGATGTTGTTCGCGCAAAGACACTTGATGTTTCCTTTATTCGTGAGCGAAGAAGAAAGAACGCAAAAGTCTTATTGGATGCCTTTTCGGATATCGCAATCTTTCCGGAACTTGCAGAAACAGATTGTCCTTTGTTTGTGCCCGTGTGCGTACAAAACCGGGATGCATTAAGAAGTTATCTAATCGAACAAGAAATCTATTGCCCGATTCATTGGCCGAAAACGCCATATCATAAGGTGAGCAAAGAAACGGAGAACCTATATCAAAACGGCTTGAGCCTTGTATGTGATCAGCGCTATACCGAAGAAGATATGCATCGTTTCGTTCAGATTATCAAAACATTTTTAAAAAGGGGAGTGTGACACCATGCTCAAAGTTTATACCTTAGAACAAAAAACCGAGTGGGATGTCACAGTTCGCTCTTTTGGCGCACATGATACTTATTGGTTATCCGGCTATGTGCATGCGTTTAAAATTCATGGCGACGGAGAACCGCTTCTTTTTTATTATGAAGGAGAAGGGACGCGCGGCATCAACGTTGTGATGAAACGTGACGTTTCAAACGACAAACACTTCAAAGGAACATTAGAAAAAAATACATACTTTGATTTTGCGACGCCATACGGATATGGCGGCTGGCTGATTGAGGGCGAAAATACAAAAGATTTATTTTCTTCTTATGAAGCGTGGTGCAGAGAAAACGCAATTGTTTCTGAATTCGTACGGTTTCATCCGGTGCTTCAGAATCATGTGTTTGCAAAGGATGATTATGATGTTATTCCGCTGGGAATGACTGTTACGATGGATTTGTCTTCAGAAGAAACCATCTGGGCAAATATTACCAGTAAAAACAGAAACGTTATTAGAAAAGCTGAGAAAAACGGTGTGGAGATTTTTCAGGGAAAAGACCTTGCGCTTTATGAAAATTTCCGCGAAATTTATAATCAGACGATGGACAAAGATGAGGCAGACCCGTACTATTATTTTTCTCCTGCTTTTTATGAAAGCGTGTGTGAAGATTTAAAAGACGAAGCGCAGCTTTTCTATGCCATGTTAGACGGAAAAATGATTGCAGCGGCAGTGATGCTTATGGAAAACGGGCGTATGAACTATCATCTTTCCGGTTCCCTCAGAGAATATTCCCACTTAGCCCCAACAAATCTTTTACTTTATAAAGCAGCGCTTTGGGGCGCTCAAAACGGCGCAAAAACGCTTTATTTGGGTGGCGGCGTCGGCAGTGGAGAAGACGGACTTTTTAAATTCAAAAAATCGTTTTACCGGGGCGATGATTTGTTGAAGTTTTATATTGGCAAGAAAATTTTTGACACAGAATGCTACGAAGAACTTTTGCGTTTAAGAGAAAACCTTCCCGAAAGTGGATTCTTCCCAAAATATCGGGCTTGATAATAAAGGAGAAATTATGAAAATTCTTTATGTGACAACGATTGGCGGCACGATGGTATTTTTTAAAACGCTTATTTCAGAACTCGTCGCGCAGGGACATACGGTAGATATCGCGTCGAACATTACGACATCTCCCGTTCCGGAATTTTATCAAGAGTTGGGATGCAACATTTATCCGTTATCTTGTTCCCGTTCGCCGCTTTCCAAATCCAATCTGAAAACAATCAGAGAACTTCGAAAACTAGTAAAAGAAAACAAATATGATATCGTACATTGTCATACGCCGGTGGCGGCGATGTGTACGCGTCTTGCTTGTGTCCGCGCACGCAAAAAAGGAACGAAGGTCTTTTACACGGCGCACGGATTCCATTTTTATAAGGGTGCGCCCAAGAAAAACTGGCTCCTTTTTTATCCCGTTGAAAAGGTTTGTGCGCACTTTACGGATACACTACTTACCATCAACAAAGAAGACTACGCGTTTGCAAAGAAAAAAATTCCCGTAAAACGCATAGAATATGTTCCGGGTGTTGGAATAGATATTTCAAAATATGAAAACACCGTGGTAGACAGGAAAAAGAAACGAGAAGAAATCGGCGTGCCGGAAACAGCAAAAATGATTTTATCCGTTGGAGAATTAAACGAAAATAAAAATCATATTTCCGTGATTCGTGCAATCGCGCGCCTGAAAGACGAAACCATTCATTACGTGATTGCCGGGAGCGGAGGCATGAAGGAAACGCTGGAACAATGTGCAAAAGAGAAAAACGTGAATTTGCACCTATTAGGTTTTCGTCGCGACGTGGCAGAACTCTATAAAACGGCAGACCTTTATGTGCACCCGTCATTCCGAGAAGGACTTCCGGTAGCCTTGATGGAATGTCTGGCAAGCGGAACACCGGCAATAGGCTCGAACATCCGTGGCACGGTAGACCTTTTAGATCAAAATGTTTTTCCGCCGACGGATGTAGAAAAAATCAGTCAGTTGATTTTAGAGCATGCGGATAACGGAAAAATCGACAAGAGTTTTTCCGTTTCAGAAATCAACCAGAAAATGAAAGAAATTTACGGATTAAATGTGTAGATAAGAGGGAAAAGTCATGCAAATCAAAGAATCTGCAGAAAATTATTTAGAGGCAATTCTCGCAATAAAAACAAAAAACGGTTCGGTGAGAAGTATTGACGTTGCAAATCACTTAAACGTTTCAAAACCCAGCGTTTCCGTGGCAATGAAATCGTTTCGTGAAGAGGGGTATATCTTGGTAGATGCGGACGGCGAGATTATGCTCACGGATAAGGGGATGGAAATCGCGAAGAAGATTTTCGACCGGCACGAACTGATTGCAAATGTTTTGATGGCACTTGGTGTCAGCGAAGAAACTGCTTTTTTGGACAGTTGCAAAATTGAGCACGATTTGAGTAACGAAACATTTGAGAAAATCAAAGCATTTTACTTAAAACAGAAAGAGCAGTAGAGTAAACCTCTACTGCTCTTTTTCTTCTTCTAAAATTTTATCGATATACATTTCTCCGGTCACTTCAGGGGTAACCGTCGCATTCGTTGCATCCGACACTTCTTTTAAGAATTTGTCTAATAAATCATATTTGATATATGCCGTAACGGTGACGTTGTCGGCGTAATTGATATCGCCCAGTATGTAGTCGCCGTTTTCGATGATGTGGCGAATTTTTCCAAGCCAGTCATAGGAAATCGCAAGAGATACTTCGTGACAATAAATTTTTTCGGTAATTTTTGCTGCCAAAACGCCAAGTTTTGCAGATTTTCCGTAAGCACGCACCAAACCGCCCGCGCCGAGGAGCGTTCCGCCAAAATAGCGCGTTACCACAACGCAAAGGTCAGTTAAGCCCTCTTTTCTTAAAACGTCCAGCGTAGGAACGCCCGCGGTTCCGCCGGGTTCACCGTCATCAGAATAGCGACAGATGTTGTTTTCGGAAATGATGTAAGCATACACGTTGTGCGTTGCATCCCGAAATTCTGTTTTCACATCATTTAAAAAGGCAAGCGCCTCTTCTTCGGTGGAAACGGGTTTTACAGAGGCGATAAAACGCGATTTTTTTTCAATCATTTCCGCGCGGTTCATTTCTAAAACCGTCTTGTACGTCATCTTCATTTCGCGTCACCCTCCGTCAAAAATTCCCGATACTTATTGTAAGATGCCGCGTCTAAAAGACAGGTAATCAAAGTTCCGTCAGCGGTGTAGTCTTCTTTTAAAACGGTTTGCGTTGTGTGAATTTCAGAAAGTATCTGTCCTTTGGAAAATGGAATTAAAAGCGAAACTTCCTGCTTTTTACCCGGAACGACATCTTCAATTTTGCGGATTAAACGCGCAATATCATCTTCGTTTTTTGCGCTGATTTCAATAAACGGGGTATCGCCGGCAAGTGCGAAAAAGTTTCTTTCTTTTTCTAAGGCATCCATCTTGTTAAAGCAGATGAGTTTCGGCTTGTCGCCTGCGCCGAGATCTGAAAGCAGGTTATTTACAACGGCTAAATGTGCATCTACTTCGTCATCAGAGCCGTCTGCAACAATGAGTAAACTATCAGCATAAACGGTTTCCTCGAGTGTTGATTTAAAGGCCTCAATTAAGTGGTGCGGAAGTTTACGGATAAAACCAACTGTGTCAACTAACGTCACTTCGCGCTTGTCAGAAAGTGTTAATCCGCGCATGGTGGGGTCGAGCGTTGCAAAGAGTTTGTCCTGCGCGAGTACTTCTGCGCCGGTGAGCGTATTTAAAAGTGTGGATTTTCCGGCGTTTGTGTAGCCGACCAAAGCCAAAATATAGCGGTTTTCTTTTTTTCTGCGCGCACGGAGTAATTCTCTATGTTTTTTTACCTGCTCAAGTTCTTCTTTTAAATATGAAATACGTCTGTGAATGTGGCGTCTATCGGTTTCCAGTTTCGTTTCACCCGGACCGCGCGTACCAATACCGCCGCCGAGGCGGGAAAGTTTGGTTCCAAGACCGGTCAGACGGGGGAGCATATAGCGGAGCTGCGCGAGTTCTACCTGAATTTTACCTTCGCCTGACTCTGCGTGACGGGCAAAAATATCTAAAATGAGCATACTGCGGTCGATTACATGAATGCCCAAAGCGTCTTCTAAATTTCTGATCTGCATGGGGGAGAGTTCATCATCGAAAATCACGAGGTCTGCAGAAAGTTCCTTGCAGGCATTTTTCAGTTCCTCGATTTTACCTTCGCCCAGATAGGTGGCTTTTTCGATAGTAGACTTATTCTGTATCATAGTGGCAACCACTTCGGCGTCAGCCGTGTCGGCAAGACGCGCAAGTTCTGCCATGGTTTCTTCCGTGGTGTCAGATAACACATCTAAAGAGCCTGTATGCACGCCCGCTAAAATGGCGCGTTCTTTTTTTACTTCCGTTTCGTTCATAAACAGTGACCTTTCATTTTAGAAAAAGGAGAGCAGGGTTCCTGCTCTCACGTCTTTATTCTTCGTTATCTTTTTTAGAAAGTGATGTTGCAATCTCAGCATAAAGCGCCATCGGGTCTTTTAAAAATGCGCGGCGCATCAGGATCGCTTTTTCACGTGAACCTGCAAATACAGACATCGAAAGAAGAGAAGTTTTTCCTTCTTTTAATTCAATTTCGACGCTGTAAGTATCGCGGTCGATGGGGATGATTTCTGCCCTTACTTTTTCTTTTTCCTGTTCACGGCGAAAATATTCATCAATTGCTTTTCTGAGAGAACTTCTCACGCTTGCCATAATTTTATATTCAAACATATCTAAAAGTTCTGTTCCGCGCTGAGTCATCTGGTATTTTTCGAGTTCATCGCGCCATACGATTTCGATATAGTTATCTTCTATCATCGCGCTGATGGCAGAGCAAAGGTCGATAAAATCAACGCTTGTCGCATCCAGCATAAAATGCTTTAATTCGATATCGGAAATCGGCATATCGGCATGGCGGATGCAAAAAAGCACGGAAAGTTTAATTTCCGTTTCGTCATTTAGCCGATAATATACATTTTCCAAAAAATTTTTCTTCATTTTCTCACGTCCAAAATTATGCTTTTTTACTATTTTATCACGAAAACGGGGAAAAAGCAAACATTTTTCATTTTGGTTGACATCGCTTTTTTTCTGTGTTAAAATAATACAAAAGTTCATAACTTCACACAGAGTGTCGGCGGTACTGAGGAAGGTACTGTTGGTGAAAAGGGAACACGGTTGGAATCCGTGACGATACCTGTCGCCGTATACGTGGAATGTTTTTATGTTCGTCGGTGAAAGCCGGTCATTGGGAAACTGAGAAGGCAGAGCATAAAAATGCAAGGAACCCCTTATATCACGTGAGTCGGAAGACCTGCTTTGATGCTATTCCGTATGGGAATGGTTTTTTTGCGCGCAAAAATTTTTTTGCGGTCTTTTTTGCGCGTGAATTGTGAATGCATCACAGAAAAACACAGCTGTGGCAATTTTTAAAATTGCCACAGCTTTTTTTATATAAAAGAAAGGGTGAAAAACATGAAAAAAAGAATTTTATCAGTAGTTTTGGCAGTGCTGATGGTGTTTGGCACGGTTTCTGTTTTTGCAGAAGACTTAGCCCAAAACATCACGGTGTACGTTTCCGTAAGTCAGCACGGCAAAATTGCAAAAGACAAAAACGGCGTTGATATGGTGCTGAGAGAAATCACACTTTTCGGAAACAGTACATATACGCTCGATGATGCCTTTTTGGCAATGCACGAAATCTATTATGAAGACGGTGCAGACGGATATGAAACCAGCTATTCAGAAATCTGGGGATTAGGTGTTGCCAAAATGTGGGGCGATGAAAGCTATCAATTTGGCTATCAGGTAAACGGCGGTTTAGAGAACGTTTTAGGCCCTTCGCACGAAATAGAAGACGGGGACTATATTGACGTTGCGCTTTACAAAAACGCGTATCCCGCTACGGAAAACTATACCACTTTCCGAAACTACGAAACAGACGTTTCGGTAGGCGAAACGCTGGAACTTACGCTGATTCAATCGGACGGATATGATCCGGACACGTATGACCCGGTGTACGGTCCTTGTGCAGATGCCATCATCACGATAAACGGCACAGAAACGGAAAGTTTTACAGATGACGCAGGATACGTCTCTTTGTGTTTTGATGAACCGGGAACATACCTTGTTTCTGCGAAAAAAGACAAAGTAATTACCGATAACAGCGAACCTCCTGTAGAATCTGTGGTTCCTGCGATTACAGCGCCGGTATGCGTGGTAAATGTAACAGTTCCGCCGGAAGAAGAAATTATGCACAACATCGCAAATCGTTACAAATCTTGTGATTTTACCGAACTTGGCGGAAATCTTCCGTGGGTTATAGCGGATATGGTGGTTTATGAAGAACTCTTCCCGGAAAGCGAATTTATCTTAGGTGCGTCGCAAAAAGAGACGGCGAAAAACGAACTTGTAAAGATGGCAAGTACGGCAACCGCGCCGGGCGATCTTTCTAAATATATCATAGGTTTAAGAGCACTTGGATACGATGCGAAAAACCTTTACACAGAAGACTTTTTAAAGGTAGACATTGTAAATAAACTCACGGCGCTTTTAGATGAAAATCAGGCAAGCGTGTGTAATCCTTATACGCTTTCTTACGTTTTGATTGCGCTGTCTGAGGGAGAGGGCTATGCGACAGAAGAACAAATGAATACCCTTGTAACGAAGGCAGTAGCAACAAAAGAAGACTGGCACGATACCACCTACGGAACAGAT
>JAZRET010000146.1:0-3476 GCA_045660945.1 Congzhengia sp. | reverse complement strand
GGCATTTTGTTGGCTGTGTGCTGGGTGTTTGGCGCGGAGGAAGCCGTGAACGGTACGGCGGTGTTCACAGCAATAACGCAGGGCATTCTGTGCGCCGGGGCTGCGGTTTATGGCAACCAGATTGTGAAACAGCTTTTTAAGAAAGATGGCAAAAACGATGGAGAACAGTGAATTCTTTTTGCGGGGCATTGACGTTTCGGAATGGCAGGGCGAAATCAACTGGAAAAAGGTGGCAGAAAGCGGCATTGATTTTGCCATGATTCGCGCCACACACGGACTCAAACGCGATGTTTATTTTGAGCGCAACATTCGCGGTGCTTTTGAGGCAGAAATTGCCGTTGGCGTTTATTGCTGCTCTTACGCATTGGACGAGGAAGGCATTGAAGCAGAAGCCGCTTACTTTGTTGCCACCATCAAGCCTTGGAAGCAGCTCATTACCTACCCTGCTGTTTTGGATGCGGAATCCGACAAGCAGTTTGCGCTTGGTAAAAAGACCGTTACAACGCTGATGCTGAAATTCTGCGAAATGGTTGAAGACGGCGGCTACGTTCCTATGGTTTACACCAACTGCAACTGGCTGAACAGCGTAATTGACAAAGATGCTTTGGCGAACGAGGGCATTGACATTTGGGTTTCGTGGCCGAAAAACGTGACAACCTTTGAAGAAAAGGGCGCGGATGGCGTGACCAAGCACGAACACACCATGTGGCAATTCACCGACAAGGGCAAGGTGGACGGCATTGCAGGGCCTGTTGACCTGAACGTTGCGTACATCGACTACGCGGCATTTTTGGAGATGGAAAACGAAAGCGAAAAATACATCACTTGGAGCGAAGTAGCCGCGATTTTGGAAGAACGCGGCGTGAAAGGTATTATTTTATGATTGGTGCTTCCCTTTTTATCGGTTTTGCCGTTGGCTGTCTTTTCGCTTCTGCGGCTTTGTGTGTTGTTTTCTGGGCGGGCTACAAAGTATACGCATCTGACCTGTTTCAGCGCGCAGAGACCGCCACACGCGAAACGAACGAGCCTGAAAACAAAGAGGTCAAAAGGTTGCAAAAACAACTGGAAGAAATTGAAATGTATCGAGGTGATGCACGTTGAGCGAAGAAAAATGCACGTTTGTTTGGGAACGCTACCGCAAGGGTGTTGAACATCACAACAGAATCAACCTTTACCGCAACACGGAAAAAGCGTTTCGATTCTTTGAGGGTGACCAGTGGTGCGGCGTTTCCAACAGTGACGAGCTGCCTGTGTACAACTTTATTGCCCCGACCGTTGAGTACAAATCGGCAATGGTCAGTTTGCAGAATATGCAGATTGGTTACACGCCGCAGCTTACTTTGGACAAAGAGGTCAAGAGCGTTTGCGAAGACCTGAACACCTACGCAAGGCAGCACTGGGAAGCGCAGAAGATGGATGCAAAGTGTTGGCAGATTGTGCGAGATGCTTGTATTTCGGGTGACTCTTACGTTTACTTTTACAACAAGAACCTCGATGCACAGATTTTAGACAACACGGCGGTTTATCTCGCGGACGAGCAGCAGCCGAACCTTCAGAAGCAGGAATACATCATTCTGTATGAGCGCAGACCTGTTGCCGATGTGAAGCGCGATGCCAAAAAAAACAAAATCAAGAAAGACCAAATCGACTTGATTCTGCCTGACGAAGATACGGAGACCGTGGTCGGTGATGATGCGGAAGTAAAGAACGATGGCAAGTGTTCCTGTTTGCTTTATCTCTACCGCCACGAAGACGGAGACATCCATTTCATGCGCTCCACCAAATCGGTTATCTATCAGCCCGACCAAGCCATTACAGGGCTTTCGACTTATCCGTTGGCATCGTTTATTTGGATTCGCAAAAAGAACTCTGCGCGAGGTGTTGGTGAAGTTCTTCCCATCATCCCCAACCAGATCGAAGCCAACCGTTTGCTTGCGCGGCGTTTGATTTCGGCGAAGATGAACGCATTTGCCAAGCCTGTGTATGTGAAGAACCTTATTGAAAACCCTGCGGATGTGGAATCTTTCGGCAGAGCGATTGAGGTTAAGACGAGCAGCGTTCAGAGCGTGAAGGATGTTTTCACATACATTGCCCCTGCTCCGATGAGTCAGGAAGCAGGGCTGCTGCAGAACGAAATCATTAAAACCACACGAGACCTCGCCGGTGCCGGTGATGCGGCTTTGGGGCAGGTCAACCCCGAACGAGCAAGCGGCGCGGCTATCATTGCCGTACAGGATCAGGCGGCTATTCCGCTCAACGAGCAGATTGCCACTTTCAAACAGTTTGTCGAGGATGTGGCACAGGTTTGGTTGGCGATGTGGATTGCTTACAACCCCAACGGCTTGCACACCACGGTGAAAGAAGCAAGCGGCGTTTTGCGGCACGGCAACATCAATACCGAGGCTTTGAAAGACCTTGACCTTCGCGTGAAGATTGATGCAAGCCCGACCAACCCCTTCTCCAAGTACGCAAGAGAGCAGAGCATTATGAACGCCATGAGTGCAGGGTTTATCACCTTTGAGGAATATGTTAAGGCACTCCCTGACGATGCCACCGCGCCGAAACAGGCGTTTGTTGATATCCTTGCGGAACGACAGGCAACCAACCCCATCAATGCGGCACAGGCTTCTATGCTTCCGCAGATGGGTAACGGAAACACCATGACACCCGAAATGGCGGCGGCAAAAGCCCCGGCAGAACTCGCCCCGACCTTGGGCGGTTCAACCACACTTTAATAGGAGGCAACCCTAAATGGAAAACCTTGAAAACCTCGGAACAGCGGTAGAAACAACCGAAAGCGCGGGGATGACCGAAGTCGTGAGCGGTCAGGAAAGCCCGAATGGCGAACAGCCAAACGCGGGACAGGCCGAAGTCGTAGGCGGCCAGAGCGAAGCGGCAAAACAGCCGCAGAGCAAAGAAGAAAACAACCGATTCAAACAGTTCCGTCAGCGCATGGAGCAGCTTCAGCGTGAGAATGAACGCTACCGCGCTTTGGCGCAGACCGCAAGAGAATCTGTTGGTATTTCTTCTGAAGATGCGGACGATGTTCGGCGCGAACTCTTGGCACAGCGCGAGGGCGTTAGTGCGGAAACAATCAGAGTGCGCGAAGAATCGGAGGCAAAGCGGATTGAAGAAGCGGTTAAAAATTCGCCCGAATTCCTGCGCCAGCAGAACGAATTGCGATATTACCGCGAACAAGCCGCCAAGAATCAAAGAGCAAACGACCTCGCCGAAATTCAAGCCAAATTTCCCACTGACAAAGTGGAAAGCATTGAGGCTCTCGGCGAACAGTTTGCAAAGCTGCGCTTGTCGGGCGTGGATAACCTCACGGCATATGCGGCGATCCGCACCGTAAAAGGCCTTGACACCAAGCCCACGCCGCCCGAAACAGGCTCGGTCGGCAACAACGCAGAACCCGAAAAGGAGTATTTCACCCCGGAAGAGGTTGACAAGCTGACACCCAAGCAGCTTGATGA
>JAZRET010000145.1:0-4567 GCA_045660945.1 Congzhengia sp. | reverse complement strand
GCAAGGGTTATGCGTGCCCGTGAATTTGCTAAAAAACGCTTTGAAAACGTAACTGTGGGCGGTGTTCCCGTTACGTCAAATAGTATGATGAGCGGTTCGCTCGTCCGTAAATATTGTGTTCTTGATGAAAGAGGAATGATGGTTCTTAAACGCGCGTATGAATCTTTAGGGTTGTCGGCTCGCGGATATGACAGACTTCTCAAAATTTCAAGAACCGTTGCGGATTTTGAGGAATCCGAAATAATAAGAAGTACCCACGTTGCAACTGCTATACAGCTTAGAACGTTGGATAGAAACTATTGGGATTGAAAATAACGAGCGGAGAATAAAGATGGATATAGAAGGAAAACACTTTCCAGATGAGGAAGATGAACATAGTTCGAAAGTCGGAAAACGTATTGCAAACGAAATTGTTTCTGTTTTCGAAGAAATCACAGAATATAAATCTGAAGCAGAATTTAAGCACAAAGTAATAAAACTCGATGTTCCTTTAAGAAAAGCAACCATCGAAGAATACAACAACGCAGTTAGAGAAATTGAATACTACGTTGATAAAAACAAAGACAAAGAATTCACATTTGAAGATACCGCAAAAATGCACGTTCACGCAGGACTCATCAAGCGTTTCCGCGATCAGCAGACGAAAGAAATCGTTCCGATCGAAACACATATCGTGCGTTTTGGTGATGTTGCCTTTGCAACAAACCCCTACGAACTTTTCTTAGACTATGCAAACGTAATCAAAGCTAGAAGTTTCACAAAACAGACCTTTATCATTCAGCTTGCCTGCGGTTCACACGGATATCTGCCGACAGAAAAGGCAGAAAAAGCAGGTCACTACAGTGCATACATTTCAAGCGGCGATACCGGTCACGAAGGCGGCGACCTTTTGGTGAGAAGAAGTATTACAGAAATCAACGATATGTTTTAAGTTTCTTTCTTGCCGCTTTGACCAAAAAAATTGATTTCTTGACATTGTTTGTCATCAAGTATATAATGATGATAGAAAGCAAAGAAATCGGACGGTGAAAGTATGAATATTGATGAAAGAAAAAATAAAATATTAGAACTTTTAAAGGAAAACGGCATTGTCAAGGTAACGGCTTTAAGCGAACTTTTTAACATTTCCGAAGTTACCATCCGAAACGACCTTGCGGATATGGAAAGTAAAGGTCTTCTCTCCCGTGTACACGGCGGAGCAATCAGTTCTTATAAGCCTTACTGCAGCATGAACTTTAATCAGAGACTCGAGACCAATCAGGCAGAAAAAAACAAAATTGCAAAAAAGATTTCTGCAATGATTGAGCCGAATGATACCGTAATGCTAAACTCCGGCACCACTACCCTTTTGGTGTTCCGCCAACTCCCGGTAGACTATAACTTAAACATTGTGACAAATTCGATTTCAATTGCACTTGAGGCCGCTACAAATCCGAATTACAATGTAACATTAGTCGGCGGTGCGGTAAACGCAAAATATCAGTTTACATACGGTGCAGATGCAGCAAATCAACTTGAAAACTATCATGCAAATAAACTCATTTTATCTGTAGACGGCATAGATATGGAAAAAGGATTTTCTACATACTATGATAAGGAATCCTCTATCGACAAGATGATGATGAAACAGTCTGAAATGTGCATCATCGCAGCAGATAAAAGCAAATTCCGCAGAAACGCCTTTGCAAAGATTTCAAATCTTGAGAGCGCTGATATCATCGTTACGAATTGCACGTTAACTTCTGCAGAAAAAAAAGCGCTTGACGGCGCCGGTATTTCTTTAGTACATGTAGATGAATAAAAATTTTAGAAAAAAAGAAACGCACTATGGTGCGTTTCTTTTTTTATGAGCGTTTTGAAATTTTTAGTCAATTACCTCAACGGTTTTATTATAGAACGATTTTAATGCCGCGGTCGCGAGTGTATGAGAAAGCGCTGTTTCCTGCGGCGTGAACAGACCAAACGGAACTTCTACGCCGGAATACTCAAGCATAAATGCTGCAATCTGCTGCTGAATTGCATCTGTAAAACCAAATTCAAAAATCGGACCTGTGATGGTCGGAATCATCGGTTTGTAGCCAATGATAATGCGGTTCCAGGACTGCTCTTTTTCCCATGAAGAAGTATAGTAAAATGCATTTGCATCATCACTTGTGAAACGTGCGCTGCATTCCATGCCGTAAATTTCAAAGAACCAACGGTTTGTTGAGCCCGGTGCCATACGTTTTGTTTCAAATGTCATCGGGATTTCATCACCGTCTGCATTTAAGGTTGTGCAGAAAATGGTACAGTTATCAAATGTATCACAAACCGCCATGCCACCTTTTCCGTCAGGACGCTCTTTTACGATGTTTGAAAAATGCGCTCTAACCGTTTTCGGTTTAAAGCCAAGACGGAACGGAACGTGCTGCGTGTGAATACCCAAATCGCCCAGGCAACCATATTCGCCGTTGAATTTCACCATACGCTTCCAGTTGATGGGCTTTTGTGTGTCCATATCACTGCAATGGCAGAATCCGCAATGAATTTCTAGGATTTTTCCGAATTTACCTTCGTTAAACCAGTTAATCATTGTCTGCATTGCCGGGTAATACGGAAATTCACTGCAGCAACGAACAAAGGTGTTCGGGTTTTCGTCGGGTGCTTTTAAAATGTTTTCATTTGCTTTTTTATCAATACCAAACGGTTTTTCACCCAAAAGTGCTTTGCCGCTTTTGATAATGTCAATGTAAAACTCTTCATGAAGATTGTGCGGAACTGCACAATAAATAGCATCGATGTCGTCTTTATCTAAGAGTTCTTTATAGTCTGAAACCTGATACTTAATCTCCGGAAAGTTTTTCTGAAACCATTCCATTT
The DNA here is from genome assembly GCA_045660945.1 of Congzhengia sp. Taxonomy (GTDB): domain Bacteria; phylum Bacillota; class Clostridia; order UBA1381; family UBA9506; genus Congzhengia. The sequence continues at coordinate 1,708 of JAZRET010000145.1, read as the reverse complement.
CTTTCGGAACAACAGAACAAATACCAACAATTTCATGTTTCGGCACATCTTCTGTTAAATGGCACCAACGTGCAGCGGCAGAAGCAAATTCTCTTGCCATAAGTCCGCAGCCGATTAAACCAAATCTTACTGTTTTCATATCTATATCCTCTTTTCTTTTTATGCATCAAGTGAAAATAGCTTCCCGACGGCTAAATCGGGAAGCCGTTTTTCTTAATAACCGAAATGTTTTTCTGTTTCTGTGATTGCTTCTTCAATGATGTCAAGACCCTTAAGCGCAGCTTCGTCGTCTAAGATCATCGGAGGAGACATACGCAGGATATGACCGGACGGAACCCAAGCCAGACCCTTTTCGAATGCTTTCTGGTAAATCATGGTACCAGCTTCTGCGAACGGTTCTTTTGTTTCGCGATCTTTTACGATTTCAATTGCCTGCAAGCAGCCGATTGCACGAACGTCACCGATAATCGGATGTGCATCCATCATCTTCTGCATTCTTTCGAGCATAATCTTACCTAAGTGTTCACTGCGTTCATTTAAGTTTTCTTCTTCGATAACTTTAATGGATTCAAGCGCAGCAGCACAAGCCATCGGGTTTCCGCCGTAACTTGAAGATGCAGAAATCTTTTCGATTGCAGGTGCTAAGTCTTTAGATACAGCTAAGGCTGTTACCGGGAATCCGTTACCAAAGCCTTTACCTAATGTTGTGATATCTGCTGTTACGTTCCAGTGATCCATAGCGAGGTATTTGCCTGTTCTTGCCATGCAGTTTAATACTTCGTCTGCAAAGAGTAAAATACCACGTCTGTCACAAAGGTCACGGAGAGCAGGAATGAAGTCATCCGGCGGAATGATGGAGCCGCCCCAACCCTGAATGGGTTCTAATACGATTGCAGCTACGTTCTGTCCACCGCTTGCGCACTGGTTATCGAGCATGCCTTCAAGCATTTTAATATACGGAGAAGAATCTTTCCAAGCTTCTTCGGGTGTTCTGCCAAAGAAGTCACGGTACGGATTCGGTCTGGGAGCAAGCATGAAGCCGGGCGCTCTCATATGTGTGTCGGGGCCAACTACTGCTAAAGAGTTCGCGCCGAGTGTTTTACCATGGAAATCTCTCCAGAAAGAGATAAATTCCTGTTTGCCTGTTGCAGCACGTGCGCATCTTAAACCTGCTTCAACTGCAGTTGTACCGGAATCATAGAACTGGAATCCGCCGAATCTGCCGCCTGTAATTTCGTGGAGTTTTTCCACGAGTTCCATTTTTACTTTTGTTGTAAAGTCATGGCAGTTCATTAAGTTCTTTGCGTGCTTTGCAACTGCTTCACTGATTTTCGGATGACAGTGACCTAAACCTGTTACATAAATACCGGAAGAAAAATCTAAGTATGTATTTCCGTCAACGTCGGTTAAGGTGTAACCGTAACCGGATTCAAAGGATACCGGGAACAGTTTTACCTGACTGGAATAACCTTTCATGTACTTAGAACATCTTTCGTGATACTCAATTGATTTCGGACCCGGCAAAGTGGGTGAAACAATATTCGGCACTTTGCTTAAATCCATACTAGCCCAATTCTTGCTCATTGAAAAAACTCCTTTATCGTAAAAATTTTAACTTCTACTATTTATTATACATACTTTTTTAAAAAGTCAACACTTTTCTTTTAGTTTTCTTTCGTTTTTCTTTCGTTTTTGCAAATATTCGTAT
>JAZRET010000144.1:0-5428 GCA_045660945.1 Congzhengia sp. | reverse complement strand
CTTCGAGCCAGTCAAAAGAATACTCAGGGAAAGTCTGACAACTTCTGGGCTGCACGGTGTTGCTTCCGACGATTAATTCATCCGGACGGATGGTAATCGGAAGATTTTCCAAGATATGACGGAATGCTGCAGATCTTCTTTTAATAATAGGAAGAGATTCCGTCTTTTTATAAGACTCGGTTAATAAAACCGCACGGTCACATTCCACGCGAGGTTTTTTGTCAAAAAGATGGTCAATTAATTTTGTAATACGTTCTGATTTCGGGATGTCTCTTACTGTGTAACTCATAATGTTCCCCTTTCTTGTACGAGTTTTTGTATTTCTGCCGCGACATTTTCTGTACGGTACTTACACATATTGATAATTTCCTGCTTTGCGCCGGGTGCACTATAGGTGTGTGTTGCGCACCGGAGCATTTCTAAATCGTTTAGATTATCTCCAAAGCCGGCGGTTTCAAAAGTATTTATGCCGCATTTCTTTTGAAGTGCATCTATTGCGGTTCCTTTGTGAACACCTTTTGGATTAAACTCAAGCCATTCGTTTCCGCTGTAAATTTCTGTGAATTTTCCGCGGGAATTGGCAAGTGTTCTTATCTTTATCTTATGAAAATCGGAAAGACCGAAAAACGTAAGTTTTAAAATGTGTCCTGAAATTTCATCGGGGGATGAAATCGGGATGGAATCTTTTAAGAAATTGTCTGTTTTCTTACCAAATAAATAGGTGCGGTCTTTTGTGACAATAACCATTGCTTCGTTTTCGCCGTAAAGCGATGTGTCGAAAAAGGGAAGTGTATCCTTTTTTTCAATCGGTGCGTGAAACAAAACTTCGTCGTTTTTTACGGCTACTGTTCCATCACAACACACAAACGTCACAAGGTGCTTTACAGGAGAGAAGAGTGAACGTAAATCCGGATAGTTTCTGCCGCTTGCAAGAACAACTTCTATTCCCTTATCTTTCGCCGCGCGGATTGCGGAGAAGACTTTCTCTGAAACTTTTGTTTCACCGGGGATTAAAAGCGTTCCGTCAACGTCTGAAAGTATCATACGGACCGTTTCTTTCATCATCCTTTTCCTCCACCTAACCTATTTATCTTACTATACATGTTATATTATAATATACATGTCACACTTTGTCAAGAAAAAAGAAAGAAAAAAATACATAAAAAAATGTAAAATTTAACCAAACACAGAAAAACACAGAAATATACCGGTAATATTTGTAAAAATGCACAATTTAGTACAGGAAAACTATAAAAAAATAATATTTTTCACGAAAAAGTATTGTAATTATTTCTTAATAATGGTAAAATAGAGTATATTTGCAATCAAACAAATATGACTTTAGACAAACGGAGGAAAGAAAGATGAAAAAAGTTTTGGCGTTTCTTTTGTCTTTGGTAATGGTGCTTTCAGCAACGAGTGCTTTGGCGCTTGATATTGTTCCTGCTCCGAATGCGGCGTTAACAAGCACATTACCTTTGGCAGAAAAAGACGGTTTAGTGCCCGACGAAGTGGAAATGGGAAACACCGAATTTAAAGAACTCGGTGCACATTGGGCAACACCTGCCGTGAAAGTGCTCGCAGCAAATAAATATGTGCAGGGCATGGGAGACGGCACATATATGCCTGAGAAAAATGTAACACGCGCAGAATTTGTTACAATGGCAGTAAACGTATTAAAGTTAGAAGAAAAAGCATATAAAGAAGGAATTACGGACGTTTCGAAAGAGCAGTGGTTTGCAAATGCAATCGCTACCGCAAAAGAAAACGGTCTTCTTCCTGATGCACTTTTTACAGACGGAGCATTTGCCCCCGACAGTGACATCACAAGAGAAGATGCGGCTTTAATTATTGCAAAGGTTGCAGAAACCTTCGGTGCGAAGGAAACCAAGATGGCACTTTCCTTTACGGATAAAGACAAAATTTCCGACTACGCAGTAGATGGCGTAACAAAAGCGTTTAATTTTGGTCTTTTAGCAGGTTATCCGGACGGTTCCTTTGGCCCCAAGAAAACCTTAACAAGAGCAGAAGCGAGTGAACTTTTGCTTCGAGCACTCGAAAAAGGCGGTCGCTTAGCGTTTTATGTCGATGCGAAAAACGGTGACGATAAAAACGACGGCTCGAAAAATGCACCGGTAAAAACCATCAAAGCAGCGACAGCGCTCGTAAAAGACGTAAACAAGGATATGAAAAACCATATCTTTGTGTTCTTAAAGGAAGGCGAACACAACTTAAAAGAGGCGGTTGAACTCGGCGTTGAAGATTCCGGTACAAACGGTTACAACGTTGTGTATACCTCCTTTGGCGCAGAAAGAGCACAGATTGTATCGAAAAAAGATTTTACAGATTTTAAACTCCACGACAAAGAGAAAAACATCTATAAAGTACATGTGGGCGACTACATCTCCCGTCAGGTTTATATTGACGGCATCCGCGGTGTTCGCGCAAGAACTGACGGAGAACCGCTTAACTGCGTGCAGGTAAACGATTTTGGTTATCTTTGTGATGATCCCGATCTTGCAACGTTCAAAAATCAGGATGACATGGAAACAGTAACCTATTCCGACTGGACGCAGCCGCGTTGCAGTGTGGACAAGATTGAACGCACGGAAGACGGAAAAACAAAAATTATTATGGATCAGCCTGCGTTTTCAAGTAACCTTTCCGGAAATGGTCCGTACAGAGTTCCGCACTGGATTGAAAACGCATATGAATTCATTAACGTTCCGGGTGAATGGTATATCGACAAAACCGATGGTTACCTTTACTATATGCCGCGTGCATATGAAAACCCTGAAACGATGGTTGCAACCATTCCTGTAATTGACAGACTCATAACTGTCAAAGGTACTGCAGAAAAACCGGTACACAACCTGGTGTTTGATAACTTAGAATTTGCATACACAAACTGGATGCGTCCGAGCAGCGAAGAAAAAGGTTACATCGACACACAGAACAACTGGGTGGATGGCGGACTTTCTGAAGGTGCAATTCGTATTAACTGCGCAAGATATATTGATTTTACGAACAATAAATTCAGTAAATTTGGCGCTGCAGCGCTTCAGCTTTACTATTCTATTCAGGAATGTGATATTGTAGGTAACGAATTTTGCGACCTTTCCGGCGGTGGTATAGCATTGGGTTGGGGCCCCGGAGATGACTACGAAACAGAAATCAAACCGAAAGAATATAAATACTATACTATTAATAATACGGTGGACAATAACTATATCCACGACGTGGGTGTTGACTACGGTTCTTCTACTGGTTTTTCATTTACCTGGACAAAAAACACCACATTTGAGCATAATGAAATTGCAAACTGTAATTACTCCGGTGTACACGGCGGTTACGGATGGGGCGGATACGCAGAAGATACTGCAACGCCCGGTACCGGCGTTTATAACACGTCACTTTCTTATAACTACATCCATGATGTAATGAACAGTAAGCTCGTCGACGGTGGTGGAATTTATGTCTTTGGCGCAACAGGCGGAACATATGAAAATCCGAACCTTATGACGAATAACTATATTGAAAATGTGAGAAATGCGTATACAGCGGTATATCCGGACGAAGGTGCAACGTTCTGGCTGATTGAACATAATGTAATCGACTTAAACGATGTTGATCTCTGGAAGAAAGACGGAAGAGCAGAGCCGATGGAACCCAGATGGCTTCATATTCACCGACCCAGCATCCGTTATAACACAGTACAAAATAACTATTCTACAACCGACACAATGCTCATTAACTCGCCTTATAATAACGTAGAAACGCCTACGGTTGTAAAAGACGGAAACTGGCCTCAGGAAGCCAAGGGAATTATAAATGAGGCAGGACTTGAACAGAAGTATCTGGAAAAGTTCCCGGCAAAAGTACAACGTTTTAACTTAGATGTTGAAAAATGGGTTGCTGATGTAGGTGATATCAGAAAAATTGATGTCACAGCTTACGGAAGAAAACAGGAAGTGGCATCGAAAGATGATTACAAAGTAACCTATGCATCTTCCGACCCGTCTGTTGTAACGGTGGATGAAAACGGCTATATGAAAACCGTTGGTGCGGGCAGAGCATTTATCTATGTAAATGTCTTAGCAGACGGCATCGTTCGTTATAAAGAAATCGAAATCATTTCAGGCGATGAACTTACAGATATCCAGTTAAAGTTCGACCACTTGAAAGTAATTATTGGCTTTGACACAGAACTGCAGCTCACAGCTGTTGCAAAGTACAACAAAAAAGTAGAATTTGATTCCATTTCTTATGAGTTTGACGATCCGACTTTAGTTGAAGTTGCAGAAAACAACACCTTAAGGGGCTTAAAACGCGGCGAAACCATGGCGCACATCACCTTTAACTATGCCGGAAACGAATACAAAAAAGATGTGCCTATAAAGGTCTTAAGTTACGGTTTGGAAGAATCTGCAAATCTTCCTGCAAACGCTTTGCCTGAAGATTTCTTTAAGGTCGAAAACTGGAATGAAGGTGCAGCGAAGTTAAATGAAGACGGTACAATTTCTGTAACAGGTAATCCGTCTTACTACACGAAAGAAAAACTTTCCGATGGTCTTTATAAGTTCACACTTCGCATTGACGGTCCGCACACATGGCCGACTTTAGCGTTAAAGATTCCTGATAAAGATAAGAACTATTCTAATAGCGATTGTTATATGATTGGCTTTAAGCCTGACTTTATTGAACTGCAGAGATTTAAAAACGGAGAGCGTACCATGTTCATGGGTGAAGACGGTTATAACCCTGTATTCGGTCCCGGATATCCCAACAATGGTGATGTGTTTGAATATTATAAAACGTATGAAATCGTTGCAGGTACCATTGAAGAAGAAAACGGTACAAGAATTATCTTAAACGTAGATGGAAAAAACATTATCGACTACTTGGATAGTGATATGGAGAACTGTTTGAGAGGCGATGGTTATATGGGACTCTACGTAGGCACAGGTACATTTACATTTGGTTCTGTAAAATAAAAAAACTTGTGGAGGAAAAAGATGAAAAAAGTTTTGGCGTTTCTTTTGTCTTTGGCAATGGTGCTTTCAGCATCAAGTGCACTCGCGCTCGACATTGTTCCCGCACCGAATGAGGCGTTAACAAGCACGCTTCCCTTAGCAGAAAAAGACAACTTGGTGCCCGACGAAGTAGAAATGGGCAATACCGATTTTAAAGAACTCGGTGCACATTGGGCAACACCCGCTGTGAAAGTCCTCGCTGCAAATAAATATGTGCAGGGCATGGGCGATGGTACATATATGCCCGAAAAGAATGTAACAAGAGCAGAATTTGTTACAATGGCAGTAAACGTATTAAAATTAGAAGAAAAAGCATATGAAGGCGGAATTTCGGATATTTCCAAAGAACAGTGGTTCGCTGGCGCAATTGCTACTGCAAAAGAAAACGGCCTTCT
>JAZRET010000143.1:0-13911 GCA_045660945.1 Congzhengia sp. | reverse complement strand
GTGTTTTTTGTGTAAATTACGCAGAAAAAAAGTAAGGAGCGACCCATGGAAACGAAAATCCCCGAAGCAGCATCATATCTTGGCGAATCCTATGATGTTATCATAGTTGGTGCCGGCCACGCAGGCGTTGAAGCGGCACTTGCTTCCGCAAGACTTGGCGCGAAAACCGCTGTTTTTGCCTTAAATTTAGATACGGTTGCAAACATGCCTTGTAACCCCTCTATCGGCGGCACGGCTAAGGGGCACCTTGTTCGCGAAATCGATGCTTTGGGCGGCGAAATGGGAAAGGCGGCAGACAAAACATTTCTGCAGTCTCGTATGCTCAACCGTGGCAAAGGCCCTGCAGTTTATTCTCTGCGCGTTCAGTCGGACAGAAGAGCGTATCAGCAGGTGATGAAGCATGCCATTGAACTCACAGAAAATTTAGATTTAAAGCAGGCGGAAATCACCTCCGTCAATATAGAAAACGGAATCGTGCAGGGCGTTATCACGCATACCGGAGCATATCATCCGGCAAAGTGTGTAGTCATCGCAAGCGGCACTTATTTAAAAGGCAAAATTGTCATCGGTGACAGTGCCGTAGAAAGTGGACCTGATGGTACGCGTGCCGCAATCGGCCTTTCGGCATCACTTGCCGATAACGGCGTTACCTTGATGCGCTTTAAAACCGGAACGCCCGCAAGAATCAACCGAAACACCATTGATTTTTCAAAACTCGAACGACAAGACGGGGATGAAGAGATTACGCCTTTCTCCTTTGAAACAAAGGACCCGGGCGAAAACAAGGTTTCTTGTTATCTTACCTACACCAACGACGAAACCAAGAAAATCATTTTAGAGAACTTGCACCGCTCTCCGTTATACGGCGGAAAAATCGAGGGTATCGGCCCGAGATACTGCCCTTCTATTGAAGATAAAATTGTGCGCTTTAAAGACAAAGAGCGCCATCAACTCTTTATCGAGCCGATGGGCGAAAACACAGAAGAAATGTATCTGCAAGGGTTTTCTTCGAGTCTTCCTGAAGATGTACAGATTAAAATGGTTCGCACCGTAAAGGGACTTGAGAACGCTAAAATGATGCGTACGGCTTATGCCATCGAGTATGACTGCATCGACCCGACGCAGCTCTCCCTTTCCTTAGAGTTTAAAACGATTTCCGGACTTTTTGGCGCAGGTCAGTTTAACGGAAGTTCCGGCTATGAAGAAGCCGCAGCGCAAGGGTTAATCGCCGGCATTAACGCCGCAAGAAAGGCGCAGGGAAAAGACCCCTTCACGCTTGACCGCTCCACAAGTTACATCGGAACTTTAATCGATGATTTGGTAACAAAAGGCACACAAGAGCCTTACCGTATGATGACCTCGCGTTCTGAATACAGACTTCTACTTCGCCAGGACAATGCAGACGCAAGAATGACGCCGTTTGGCTATGAACTTGGTTTAATCAGCGAAGAACGCTATCAGGCATTTCTTACAAAGTGGGAGGACATCCAAAAGGAAATCGAGCGACTTTCTGTGATCGTACTTCCCCCGTCAAAAGAAGTTTTGGCGTTTTTGGAAGAAAATAATTCTACGCAGATTTCATCCGGCGTCCGCGCAACCGACCTTTTAAAGCGCCCCGAGATTTCCTACAAGGGCTTAATGAGATTAATGAACACGGAAATCACGCTCCCGCGCGAGTCGGCAGAAGAAGTTGAAATCTTAATTAAGTATGACGGCTATATCGCCCGTCAGAAAAAGCAGGTAGAACAGTTTAAAAAACTGGAAGCAAAAAAACTTCCGGATAACATCGATTATGATAAAATTGACGGTTTGAGAATCGAGGCACGGCAGAAATTAAAAAATCTCCGCCCCGTATCCCTCGGGCAAGCAGGAAGAATTTCCGGCGTAAGCCCCGCCGATATTTCTGTACTTTTGGTATATTTAGAGCAAAACCGTATGTAATATAAGAAAGGAATACACCATGATAAAAAGCATGACCGGCTACGGCCGCTGTGAACACATCGACGAAAGCAAAAAAATCGTGATTGATATCCGCTCGGTAAACCACAGATACTGTGATGTTTCCGTGAAAGTCCCGAGAAGTTATGCATATTTAGAGGATAAAATCCGCGAATATGTGCTGAGCGAAATTTCCCGTGGTAAAGTGGAAGTTTTCGTGTATATCGAAAACTATACAAACGATGATAAAGTCGTAACGCTTGACCGTGTTTTGAGCGAAAACTACTATAACGTCTTAACAGAATTAAAAGAAACCTACAATTTAAGACACGACATCGGTCTAAGTGACCTTGCGCGTTTTTCTGACATCTTCGTAACGCGTCAGCAGGAAGAAGATAAAGATAAGGCATGGGAACTTGTGTCGGGATGCCTCAAATCTGCCGTAAATGACTTTGTGGCAATGCGCCTCAGAGAAGGCGAACGCTTAAAGGATAACTTAATCGAAAAAGCAGAAACAATCAAGGCACTCATTGCAAAAATCGAAGAGCGCTCTCCTGAAATCATAAAAGAATACGAAGCGCGTTTGCGTGCCCGTATGGAAGAACTTTTAGGAAACCTTCAGGTTGACGAGGGAAGACTTTTAACCGAAGTCGGTGTGATGGCTGATAAAGTTTGTATCGACGAAGAACTCGTTCGCTTAAAGAGTCATTTTGTAGAACTTGAAAAAATTCTTGCACTCTCTGAGCCCGTGGGAAGAAAGTTAGACTTCTTAGTACAGGAAATCAACCGTGAAACCAATACCATTGGTTCAAAAGCAAACGATTTCGGCATTGCAACTTTAGTGGTTGAAATCAAATCTGAAATTGAAAAATTAAGAGAACAGATTCAGAACATTGAATAAAATCTTTTAAGATACGAGGGAAAAATTATGAAACTGATTAACATTGGATTCGGTAATATCATCTCGGCAAACCGCTTGGTAGCCATTGTAAGCCCGGAATCTGCTCCGATTAAGCGTATCATTCAGGACGCTCGTGATAAAGGCGTTTTGGTTGACGCAACTTACGGAAGACGTACCCGTGCTGTTATCATTATGGATAGTGACCATATCATTTTGTCTGCAGTTCAGCCGGGAACGGTTGCACACCGCTTAGACGAAAATGCGATTGTGGAAGAGCCGGATGATACAGGTGATGACGATGAATAAAGAACAGAAAGAAAAAGGCTTGCTCGTTGTATTTTCCGGCCCCTCAGGTTCGGGAAAAGGTACGGTTTTAAAGCGCGCTATGTCGCTTGATCCAAATTTAGAGCTTTCCGTTTCGATGACAACCCGCGCGCCGAGAGATGGCGAAATCGACGGCGTGCACTACATCTTCTCCACCAAAGAAAACTTTCTTTCGATGGCAGAAGATGGTGGCTTTATTGAGTGGGCACAGTTTTGTGAAAACTGCTATGGAACACCCAAAGCATACGTGGAAAGCCGCTTAAACGAGGGAAAAGACGTGGTTTTGGAAATTGAAGTACAAGGCGCACTTCAGGTGCGCGAGCGCTTCCCTGACGCCGTTTTGATTTTTAACCTTCCTCCTTCTATGGAAGAACTCAAAAATCGTCTGGTCGGAAGAGGAACAGAATCTCTTGACGTAATTGAAAAACGTCTTTCTACCGCCGTATGGGAAATCTCTCAAGCGGAAAAATATGATTATGTCATTGTAAATGACGAAGTAGAAACAGCTGCCGAAAAGCTTCTCTCCATTTTAAAAGGAGAAAAGTGTAAAACAGCGCGAAATAATTTGCTTTTAAAAAAATTTAAATAAACCTATACACACGAAAGGAATTGATTTATTATGATGCTTTATCCGTCTATTGTAGACCTTTTAGAAAAGGCAGGCAGTAAATACAGCCTGGTAATCGCCGCAGCACAGCGTGCAAGAGAAATTTGTGAAACAAGCGAAGAAACGGACGAACCGTTAGATGGCGCGCGCGGTATCACAAAAGCGGCAGAAGAAATTGCAGACGGCACAGTTTCTGTTATCAACTATGAAGGAAAAGATGCCATCATTGAAAAACTTGAGCATGTAAATACCGAAGAATACGCAGAAAATGTAATGAACATTCAGCTTTCTTCTTTAGAAGAGTCCGAGGAAAACAATGACTAATATCGGCATTGTATCATTAGGGTGTCCGAAAAACCGTGTGGATACGGAAAATATGCTCGGCATTTTAGGTGAGCAAGGGTATAAGATCGTAACCGACCCCGGTGATGCAGATATCATCATTGTAAATACCTGCGCGTTTATTGATTCTGCCAAAGAAGAATCGATTAACACCATTTTAGAAATGGCAGAATACAAAAAAGAGCGATTAAGAAAACTCATTGTTGCAGGATGCCTGGCTGAGCGCTACCACGCAGAAATCACAGAAGAACTTCCCGAGGTAGACGCGATTGTCGGCACAGGTGACTATCACAAGATTGCCGAAGTGGTAAAAGATGCGATGGATGAAAAATCCTGCTGTTTATACGGTCACATTGATGATGAAATCCCGGAGGGACTGCCCCGCGTTTTGAGTACGGGATCTTCTTCAGCATATTTAAAAATTGCCGACGGTTGCGACAACAAATGTACCTACTGCGTAATTCCGCAACTTCGCGGAAAATACAGAAGTCGCCCGATGGAAGATATTTTGGCTGAGGCAAACGCTTTAGCAAAAGACGGTATCCGAGAACTCATCGTCATCGCGCAGGACACTACGCGCTATGGCTATGATTTATACGGAACCGAGAAACTTTCAGAACTGCTCACCCGGTTAAGTGAAATCGACGGCATCCAGTGGATTCGCGTTCACTATATGTACCCTGAATCCATTACGGATTCGATGGTGGAAGTGCTTGCAAAAAATGAAAAAATCGTAAAATATATGGATATTCCCATACAGCACATCAACAGCCGCATTTTAAAAATTATGGGCAGAAAAACCACACGCGAGCAGATTATAAATAGGCTTGAAAATTTAAGGAACCGCATTCCGGATTTAACCATCCGCACATCGCTCATCGCAGGCTTCCCTTCTGAAACGGAAGAAGAATTTAACGAGCTTTTAGAGTTTGTGAAATCTGCAAAGTTTGAGCGTCTCGGTGCTTTTGCTTACTCAAAAGAAGAAAACACCGCGGCAGCAAAACTTCCCGGCCAGATCGACGAAGACACGAAAATCGCACGTCAAGAGGCGTTGCTCTCCGTTCAGCAAGAGATTTCACTTGCTGCGCAGAAAGCAAAAATCGGCACAACCGTGACCGTTTTAGTCGAAGGTTATGACGAAGAAAACTTAATGTATTACGGAAGAACTTCCGCGGATTCTATGGATGTAGACACCACTACATACTTCGCAGCAGAAGACGAAGTTGCAATTGGCAGTTTCGTCACCGTTAAAATTTTAGATGCTGACTGCTACGACTGCACCGGCGTGCAGGTTTTGGCAGACTGAAAGGAGTCATCTTTATGAATACACCAAATAAACTGACAATGTTAAGGGTTATTTTAATCCCCGTATTTATGATTTTTATGCTCTATAACATCGTACCATTTTCAAATATTATTGCAGTTATCTTATTTGTACTTGCGTTTTTAACTGACCTTTTAGACGGTTACCTCGCAAGAAAAACAAACCAGGTAACGAATTTCGGTAAAATCATGGACCCCCTGGCAGATAAGGTTTTGGTTGCTGCTGCTATGGTTTGCCTTACCTGGAACGGCGTTGTAAACCCGTGGATCACGGTAGCAATTTTAGCAAGAGAATTCACCATCTCCGGTATTCGTATCGCCGCTGCAGCAGAAGGAAACGTTGTTGCCGCAAGTATTTGGGGAAAAGCAAAAACAATGTGGCAGTTTATCGCAATCACGGCAGCCCTGATTTTGGTAGACGAAGCATTCGCCTTTTCCGGAAAACAGTTGATTATTGATATTTTAATGTATATCAATCTATTCTTAACACTTCTTTCCGGAATCGATTACATGGTAAAAAACAAAAAATATTTATCTTATAAATAATCTTCGGGCTGCCTTTTATGGAGGCAGTCTGTTTTTTTAGATGGGAGATGAAAAAATGAAACAGTATTCTGTAGTATCTGATAAAGTGTATGAACTTTCTAAGTTATGCACGAAAAGCAATCACATCACACCCGATTTATATGAAACACATCAGGTAAAACGCGGCCTTCGCGACTTAGACGGAAAGGGTGTCGTTACGGGCTTAACTGAGATTTCTACCATCATTTCTTCTAAAACTATAGACGGAAAAGGCGTTCCTTGTGACGGTGAACTTTACTACCGTGGCATTCCTATTCAGGATTTGGTAAACGGATTTTTGTCTGAAAACCGATTTGGCTTTGAAGAAACCGTATATCTTCTTTTGTTTGGAGAACTCCCCACAGCCGCGCAATTGCAAAATTTTTCGACACTTCTCGCCGAAGGTCGTACACTTCCTAAAAATTTCGTGCGCGATGTCGTTATGAAAGCGCCGAATCAGGATATTATGAACTCTTTGGCAAGAAGCGTTTTAACACTTTATTCCTATGATAAAAACGCAAACGATACGTCTGTTCCGAACGTGCTTCGTCAGTGTCTGCACTTAATTGCGGAGTTTCCGCTTTTGTCGGTGTACTCCTACCGCGCGTATCGTCACTATATTAAGGGAAAAGGCTTAGTCATTCACAACTCCGACCCGAAACTTTCTACCGCGGAAAATATTTTGCGTTTATTACGCAGTGACAAGCAGTATACGCCTTTAGAGGCGCGCCTTTTAGACTTAGCGCTCGTTCTCCACGCAGAACACGGTGGCGGTAACAATTCTACCTTCACAAACCACGTAGTAACATCTTCCGGAACGGATACTTATTCCGCCATGGCAGCATCCCTTTGCTCCTTAAAAGGCCCGAAACACGGTGGTGCAAACATCAAGGTAACAAAGATGTTTGCAGACATCAAAAAGCACGTTTCCGACTGGAACGACGATGACGAACTCCGCGCATACCTCACAAAAATACTAAATAAAGAAGCCTTTGACCAATCCGGTTTAATCTATGGTATGGGCCACGCAGTATACTCTATTTCTGACCCGAGAGCAGGTGTCTTTAAAGATTTTGTGGGAAAACTTTCCGAAGAAAAAGGAAAAGAAAAAGAATTTATGCTTTATAATAACGTCGCACGACTTGCTACCGAAATCATCTCGGAAAAACGCAAGATTTATAAAGGCGTTAGCCCAAACATTGACTTTTACAGTGGCTTTGCATACTCTATGATGGAACTTCCGGAAGAACTCTACACGCCAATCTTTGCAGTAGCAAGAGTTGCCGGCTGGAGTGCGCACAGAATCGAAGAAATTGTAAACGCAAATAAAATCATCCGCCCGGCGTATGTTTCTGTTGCGCCAAAGCGGGATTACGTAAGTTTAAAAGACAGAGCTTAAACTTTCGTTTTAGATAAACGTACAATTGACATTAACCAAGGATTATGATACAATAAAGTTTGGATTTTTATGAAAGCAAACTATACGAGAGGAAGAAGAAAATGGGACTTACACTCACTGAAAAAATTCTCAAAAACCACATTGTGGACGGAGAATTCGTAAAAGGTACGGAAATCGGTATCAAAATCGACCAGACCTTAACACAGGACGCCACAGGCACAATGGCGTATTTGGAATTTGAAGCAATTGGTATTCCCCGCGTAAAAACGGAGCGTAGCGTTGCATATATCGACCACAACACTTTGCAGTCAGGCTTTGTAAATGCGGATGACCACCGCTTTATCGGCTCTGTTGCAAAAAAACACGGTATTTATTTTTCCCGTCCCGGTAACGGCATTTGCCACCAGGTGCATTTAGAGCGTTTTGGTGTTCCCGGCAAAACCTTAATCGGCTCTGACAGTCACACACCCACCGGCGGCGGTATCGGTATGATTGCAATCGGCGCAGGCGGACTTGACGTTGCAGTTGCTATGGGCGGCGGCGCTTACTATATCACATACCCGAAAATCGTGAAAGTGAACTTGACCGGAAAACTTCTTCCCGGCTCGTCTGCAAAAGACGTCATTTTGGAAGTATTAAAACGTATGTCCGTAAAAGGCGGCGTTGGAAAAGTGATTGAATACACCGGAGAAGGCGTAAAAACCTTATCCGTTCCCGAACGTGCAACCATCACAAATATGGGTGCAGAACTCGGCGCAACCACATCCATCTTCCCGTCTGATGACGTGACAAAAGCATTCTTAAAAGCACAAAAGAGAGAGGACGTTTGGGTTCCTCTTGCTGCAGACGAAGATGCAGAATACGACGAATTTATCGATATTGATTTATCCAAAATCGAGCCTGCGGCAGCTTGCCCGCATATGCCCGATAATGTAAAGAGCGTAACCGAAATCGGAAGTATGAAAATCGATCAGGTTTGTATCGGCTCCTGCACAAACAGTTCTTATCAGGATATGATGAAAGTTGCAAATATCTTAAAGGGCAAAACCGTACATCCCGATGTATCGCTCTCCATCGCGCCCGGCTCAAAACAAGTATTAAATATGCTTGCTGAAAACGGCGCACTTTCCTGGATGATTGATGCGGGCGCAAGAATTTTGGAAAGCGCTTGCGGACCTTGTATCGGTATGGGACAATCCCCGAACTCCGGCGGTATTTCCCTTCGTACCTTTAACAGAAACTTTGAAGGTCGTTCCGGCACAAAAGACGGTCAAATCTATCTGGTATCTCCTGAAACGGCAGCAGTTTCTGCAATCACCGGTGTTTTAACCGACCCGAGAACGTATGAGATGCCGAAAATCAAAATGCCCAAAAAGTTTATCATTAACGATAATATGGTTGAGCCTCCGGCACCCGAGTCTGAAATGGACAAAGTGGAAATCTTAAGAGGTCCCAACATTAAGCCTTACCCTGAAACTGCACCGCTTGCTGATGAACTTGAATGTGCATGTTCCTTAAAGGTGGAAGATAACATCACAACAGACCACATTATGCCGGCAGGCGCAAAAATCTTGCCGCTTCGCTCCAATATCCCGAAAATTTCCGAGCACTGCTTTATAGTTTGTGATGAAAACTTCCCGGCACGTGCAAAAGAACTCGGCAAAAGCATTATCGTCGGCGGCGCAAACTATGGTCAGGGATCATCGCGCGAACACGCGGCACTCGCACCTTTATACCTTGGCGTTAAAATCGTGCTCGTGAAATCTTTTGCAAGAATTCACCGTTCGAACTTAATTAACGCAGGTATCTTGCCGCTCACATTTGCAAACGAAAGCGATTACGAAAAGATTTCTCAGGGCGATATCCTCTCATGTCACGGTCTTGTTGATGCAGTAAAAACGGGCGCTGACATCGAAATCGAAAACAAAACCACCGGCGAAAAAATCCTTTGTAAGTCTGATTTATCTGACCGCGCAAAAGATATCATCTTAGCCGGCGGCCTCTTAGATTACACCCGCGAAAATCTTTCTAAATAATTTGAAAGGCAGGAAACGAAAATGGCAAAAATTCAGATGAAAACGCCCCTCGTTGAGATGGACGGCGACGAAATGACCAGAATTATCTGGAAAATGATTAAGGACATTCTCTTAATTCCTTACATAGACTTAAAGACCGAGTATTATGATTTAGGTCTTCCCTACAGAAACGAAACAAACGATCAGGTAACATTTGATTCTGCAGAAGCAACCAAAAAATACGGCGTTGCAGTAAAATGTGCCACGATTACACCGAACGCTGCAAGAATGCCGGAATACAACTTAAAAGAAATGTGGAAATCCCCGAACGGTACGATCCGTGCAATTTTAGACGGAACGGTTTTCCGTACCCCGATTATCGTAAAAGGCATCACACCTTATATTCCGACCTGGACAAAGCCGATTACGATTGCCCGTCACGCATACGGTGATGTTTACAAAAACACCGAAATGCAGGTTCCGGAAGGTGCGCTTTGCCAGCTCGTTTGCACCGATAAGGACGGAAACGTAACAAAACAAACCATTCACGAATTTAATGGCACAAGCGGTATCATTCAGGGACTTCACAACACCGATAAATCTATTGCGAGTTTCGCAAGAAGCTGCTTTAACTTCGCACTTGACACCAAGCAGGATTTATGGTTTGCAACAAAAGATACCATTTCCAAAAAATATGACCATCGCTTTAAAGACATTTTTGCAGAAATCTTTGAAGCAGAATACAAAGAAAAATTCGACAAAGCCGGCATCGAATATTTCTACACATTAATTGATGATGCTGTAGCCAGAGTTGTTCGTTCTGACGGCGGCTACATCTGGGCTTGTAAAAACTACGACGGCGACGTTATGAGTGACATGGTTGCAACAGCTTACGGAAGTTTAGCAATGATGACATCTGTCCTTGTTTCTCCCGACGGCGTTTATGAATACGAAGCCGCTCATGGTACTGTTCAGCGCCACTACTATAAGCACTTAAAAGGCGAAACAACCTCTACAAACAGTGTTGCTACCCTTTTTGCATGGACCGGCGCCTTAAGAAAACGTGGTGAACTCGACGAACTTCCCGAACTCATGAACTTTGCAGATTGTCTGGAAAAAGCAACGATTCAGACCATTGAAGAAGGTGTTATGACCGGAGATTTATATCTCCTTTCTAACCTCCCCAATAAAACAAAGGTAAATACCGAAGAGTTCTTAGTAGAAGTTGACAAACGTTTAAAAGCACTGCTTTCTTAATTTTAAAGATTAAAACACCCTTTTCCCGATTTTGCATACGATGTAATGGGAAAGGGGTGTTTTTTTATGCGTTTGGGTAATAAACGATATATTTATACGCGAAATTCCGGAAAAAACATACGAACACTCATACTTTTCTTCCTTCCCCTTTCCCTCCTCTCTCTGTTTTTTTATACTGTTTCCGTCATTCGCCCGGCGTTTTCTTCTTTGGCAGAAAACCGCGCAAGGCAAATCGCACTTCGTACTATAAACGAAACGGTGATGGAGACCTTTGCAGATAGCAAGACAGATTATGACGATATCGTTTCCCTTGAGCGCGGCGCGGAAAATGAAATTTACGCTGTGAAATCAAACCTTGCAAACATCAGCAAGTTAAAGTCTGAACTGAACCTTGAAATTTTAAAAAAAATTGCAGAAAAAGAGTCATCCGACCTATCTGTGCCTTTAGGAAGTTTAATGGGAAATGATTTGTTTTATGGCGTCGGTCCATCCATTACATTTAAAATCAAACCCTACGGCTCGGTAATCACAGATATCAAAACAGATTTTACTGATGCCGGTATTAACCAGACGAAACTTGATGTAACCGTAACGGTGAAGGCAGAATTTTCTGTTTTGATGCCAACGATACGAAAAAAATCGACAGTGGAAACTACCATTCCGATTATTTCAACCGTCATCGTGGGAGACGTCCCGGAAACCTACACAAATATCGAGCGCGAGGGCCTCGCTTACGAAGATGATGTACTGGAAGTTTTACAGTAGCAAAAAAGAACCATCCATTTATATTTTGAACTGATTTTATTAAAACTGCCTGAAAAAATAAACACGCCGGAAGCAAAAAATGAAAATCGCTATTTTCGTGAACTCACTGCACTTCGAAACGAGATTTATTTAAAGCTCAATAAAGATTGGAATTTAAATGCCATTTCAAAAGACCTAAAACTGAGCCGTTCTTATATCCAGCATTTATATAAGGCATATTTTGGTTCTTCCATTGTGTCAGACATCACAAATAGCCGTATGGAATATGCAAAATTTTTGCTTTCCAGCACGGATATGTCGATTTCCTCTGTATCAGAACTTTGCGGCTACAACCACGATGTGCATTTTATGCGGACATTTAAAAAACTCGTTGGCGTTACCCCCACGAAATACAGAGGATAATTTTTTCTCTGCAAAACAAAAAGGCTGAACATTTTTCGTTCAGCCTTTTTCAGTTCTTATTTTAAAAGTTCGTATCCCTTTTTTATTTCTTTTTCTACTTGCTCTTTTGCAGGGCCACCAATGATATTTCGCTCGCTCACGCAAGTGGAAACGTCAATTGCTACATAAATATCTTCTTCGATAAGATCTGAGAATTCCTTAAATTCCGCAAGCGTGAATTCATCCAAATCACGATTCGTTTCAACTGCTTTTGCCACCATTCTTCCAACAATTCCGTGAGAAGAACGGAACGGAACTCCTTTTTTCACGAGGTAGTCTGCAATATCCGTCGCATTGGTAAATCCGCCCGTTGCGCCTTTTCTCATAACATCTTTTCTCACCTTCATTGTTTTCACCATATTGGTAAACACAGGAAGGCACATTAAGACAGTGTCTAAAGCGTCAAACACGGCTTCTTTATCTTCCTGCATATCTTTGTTATATGCTAAGGGAAGGCCTTTCATTGTAGTTAAAAGCGCCATTAAACTTCCGTATACTCTTCCGGTCTTTCCGCGAATGAGTTCTGCTACATCGGGATTTTTCTTCTGCGGCATGATGGAGGAGCCGGTAGAATAACTATCGTCCATTTCCACAAACGAAAATTCGTGGCTCGACCAAAGAACGAGTTCTTCGCTAAAACGGGAAAGATGCATCATAAGCATGGACATGCAAGATAAAAATTCAATCGCAAAATCGCGGTCTGATACACCGTCCATAGAGTTTTTAGTCACGCCGTCAAACCCGAGTTTTTCTGCCACAAATTCGCGGTCTAATGGGTAGGTTGTTCCGGCGAGTGCCCCTGAACCTAAGG
Source organism: Congzhengia sp. (assembly GCA_045660945.1). Classification (GTDB taxonomy): domain Bacteria; phylum Bacillota; class Clostridia; order UBA1381; family UBA9506; genus Congzhengia. The sequence continues at coordinate 1,224 of JAZRET010000143.1, read as the reverse complement.
GCATTACATTGATGCGTTTTCTACAGTCTTTTAAGCGATCTAAATCGCGCGCAAGCATCTGAAAATATGCCATTACGTGATGCGCAAATGTTACGGGCTGTGCTTTTTGAAGATGCGTATAGCCCGGCATAATCGTATCTAAATTTTCTCTAGAGATTTCAAGGAGTGCCTCCATAGTATCTTTTATCATCTCGATTAGCTTATCGCTTTCATCGCGCAAATAAAGGCGCAAATCGAGCGCCACCTGATCGTTTCTGCTTCTTCCTGTGTGAAGACGTTTTCCAACATCTCCGATACGCTCAATCAAAATGGTTTCAATATTCATATGGATATCTTCCGCGTCAATTAAAAATTCAACCTTGCCGTTTTCGATATCCTCTAAAATTTCGCCTAAAGTTTTGATCATTAAATCTGCATCTTCTTTTGCGATAATGCCCTGCTTCCCGAGCATTTCCGCGTGCGCCATACTGCCTTTAATATCCTGACGATACATTCTGGCATCAAAGCGAATGGAAGAATTAAAATCATCCACCAAAGCATCGGTTGCTTTTTGGAATCTTCCGCCCCAAAGTTTCATATATGTTCACCTGAACCTTTCTTGTGATTACTGATTGCAATTTTTCTACAAATATGGTATACTTAATTATATATTAATTTTAGAAAAATCTCAACTGTTTTTGCAAATTTTTCTAATTTAGGAGAAATTATGATTATTCTTGGAATTGACCCGGGTATTGCCATTGTGGGCTATGGTGTTGTGCATTTCAACGGGCAACATTTTAAGCCAATTGAATACGGCGCAATCACAACTCCTGCAGGAGATAAATTAACCGACCGCTTACGTGATATTTTTGAAAGCGTAAGCATTTTAATCGAAAAACACAAACCCGATGCATTTTCCATCGAGGAACTGTTTTTTAACACCAACGTAACGACGGCAATTCATGTTGCACATGGTCGCGGTGTGTGTTTACTTGCAGCATCCATTTTAAATGTGCCGATTTTTGAATATACGCCGCTTCAGGTAAAGCAGGCGGTCTGCGGATACGGCAGAGCCGAAAAAGCGCAGGTGCAAAGAATGGTCACCTCAATGCTGAATTTAAACGCCGTTCCAAAACCCGACGATGTGGCAGATGCCTTGGCGATCGCAATGTGCCACGGATATTCGGCGCAGTATCACTCCTTAGTAAAGGAAGAAGGGATTTGAGCCTATGATTACATTTG
>JAZRET010000142.1:0-2875 GCA_045660945.1 Congzhengia sp. | reverse complement strand
ATACGCATTTTCTGACAAGGTTGATAAAAGTACATATAGATGGGAATGGAAACGGTATTATGTAGAAGAAAACATAAAACCAAATGAAGATTTGTCGCTAAAAGTTTGCAATATAATCAGACGCAAATATGAAGTCAGGGAACTAACACCAGAAGAAGTATTGCAAGAAAGCAAGGATTTTCTGTATAAACTGTATTCCAAAGTCATTGCCGAAGATAAAGCCGAACACATTTTCAAGATGTTTATAAATTTGCCGAAAGAACGAAGGCAGAATGTTTACGATCAAATTGATTTACAAACAAGGCAGATGGAACGAGAAAAGGGGGATAGCGTATGATATGTCCAAGATGCGGTAAAGAAATACAACTATCCGATGATTCAAGATTTTGTTCAGGATGTGGTTTAGAATTTCAGCGACAAACTGCTCCTATTGTTCAGCAGCCGATACAACAAACTGCAATAGAAGAACCGAAAGAACAAACAATACAACAGATTGCCGCCCAAAAAGAGTTGGTAACATTAAACAAGGTTGAGAAAAACACATCTGCGAACGGGATGATTGGTTTACTACTTGTAGTTGCTTTTGTTTGTTTAATATGCGGTGCATTTCCCATTACTATTTTACTTGTAATAATAGCAATTATTATGGGAGTGGATAAAAGCAAACGAAAAAATCGGATGGATATGTTATCTCATATTTCAGCCGGACAACAAATTGTAAATGTCTGTCCTAAATGCAAAAGTCCTGATATAGAAATGAGCATGGTACAGACAGGCGGTTTTACAACGCACGGAACAACACGGGTAGCGGATAATATCAATCCTTTGCATCCGTTCACTCATACAAACGTGAAAAAAGGAAACGATTACACATCGTATTCATACGGCAATCAATGTCATTGTAGGAATTGCGGTTTTGTTTTTGCGAAACCTGAAGTACACTATATATGAAAAATGGGCGGCATAAAAAGCCGCCCTTATTTATTTACGATGCGTTCACATTTTCTGTAAAGTTCAGATCAATAGAATATGTGAATGACATTGTTGCACCCGCCGGAACAGTTATCGGTGTTTCCAAAACTTTTCTTGCTATCAAAACATTTCTGCGTAATTCATTAGCCGCGTTATAACATTTCCCAACAAGACCTAACTCTTTTACAACAACGGCAGAAGCCGTATCATTCCTGTATGTCGTGATTGCACAACGTAGCGATGGAGTAGTGTTCACAACGGATCCGGTAACATAGGTAAGGCTGTTCGTATCAATGATATTATCGTTTGCAAGTTTGTAGTCGCTTTTGTCTACCGCAGTATTTCCATAACCAACATTGACATACCAACCTTTTGTTGCTAACGTATAGTAACTCGCCCCAGCTGGTGTATCTGTTATCGCAAGTTGCGAATAGTTCGAGAAATTGCCATCCATTCCTTTTGATTGCACCGTTGTTCCGATGCAAGCAGTTCTGAAATTCTCTAAAAGCATACTTATACCTCCTGTGATTCCGTTCTTTCTGTTAATTGTGACGAGTTTTCTGATTGTCCCAGAACGGTATAATTTCTTTCTGCAATTTGACCACCGTCGCCACCGGACGGAATGCTATAAACAACACCGCCTATACTGATCTTGTCTAATACGGCAGTCGGCGTTCCTGACGGATTTGGAATTACCTCAGTTCCGTTTTGAATGCCGTAGGTGTTCGCACCAACTTTTAATTTTGTGAGATTTGCACTTGCAGCATCTGACGGATTTGCTTCAATCGGCACTTTAATCGCGCCTGGAACACCATCTATGTCATAATCTGCTACATCTATCCCGTTATTAAAATTCGGTGTAATGCTTACCGTTGATCCGCCGCCACCTTCTGCAAGATACCGATACCATTTGTTACCCCATTTTCCGAATAGTTTTTTAATACCAAATTCAATGGATGTTTCAATAAACGCTTTAAGTTTCACTTCGGCATAAGCAGAAACGCTTGCATTATCCGCTAAACCGTTCAGAACTACATGAGCGTACATCGTATCTGCCGTGGCTGTAAATTGGCACGTTAATTCATGCCAGTTACTATCCGCATAAAATGAATGAAATTTCTTGCTGCTATTCCATGTTCCTCTATCTGTAGGAAGATTAGAAAAATCACTAACTGTATCACTATCGGAAAACAGAATGCCAATAGGTTTTCCATTGACAAAGTTTTTATTCCATGTAAGGTTTGGCAACGCAGCGTTAAGGTCTGCAAACGTGTTGAATACATAGTCCATATCCGCATCGTTAAGCATACCCATTACTGTCGATCCTAACATAGAACCGAAATAGTAATAAGGTGTGCCTTCGTATTCATACGGTCTTGTCGGATGTGAGTTCCACTCCACATTAAATCCAGCGTTCTCAGACCAAAGAACACTTTGCGAATATGTCATAGCTGGCTCTCCGCTTGCCCCGGCATTTACGCATACCATAACCCAATATGCTCTTTTATTATATGTTACTCCGTTATATTGGAATGTATATGTATTATTGTCATGAGGCGCACAAGCGATTACAAAAGGAACACTACACGACATTGTAACCTGTACAACTTCATATCCATAATTTACATTATACGCCCACATTACATATGTTTTTCTTTGACTATAAGGCTTTACATATTCAGATAGCTTAAATGTATGTACTGTTCCAGAACTAAGACCGGCTAACTTTAATGTAAAATATTGGTTTGGATATGAACTTGCATTTCTATTTCCGCGTGTATTAAACCACCATCCTAATTCATCAAAAGAAAATCCGCTACCATCGAAATACCAATAGTGTTCACCATTTTCGTTTTCAGAAATTTCAATATCAGAATTAGTGCCAAGGGTAAACAATAGGGTA
>JAZRET010000141.1:0-2596 GCA_045660945.1 Congzhengia sp. | reverse complement strand
AGGTGTATCGCAATTATATTGGTTTTATATCCAAAGTATTCAGGGAAGATAAATGACAGGAAATTGTAGCACTTGTAAACACGGCAACCTCGAATGGCAAGATGATGTAAAGGCAATTCGTTGTTGCTTGACAAAACGGCTTATAACGGCACCGGTCATATCGTCTTGCGAAAAGTATGAAAGTGCTAAACCACCTTTAGGCGTGAAGCCTTCATGCTTGACCGCAGAAAGCCGGATATCAGACCTTGCCGAAGCGATCCTCAGATACACCGAAGGCGGCTGCACGAAACACGGCTACGAACAAATCAAGACCTTTGCCAAAGAGATATATCTGCAATCCGATTTAGCGTTGCAGATGGAAGGAGAAACCACATGAGCGGAGTGTACACTTACAAGGATTTGACCGAAAATGATAAATCCTACGTTGACGGATTTGACAAGGCTATCGAAGAAATCTCCGAAGGCTGTGATGAATACATCATCGAGCAGCTTTGCGCAGACCACGAAGATTTTGACAGTATCGCCGGACAGATGAAACGCGAGATCGTAGATGCGGCATTTCAAATCCTTTATCAGATTTTGACCGACAAGCGTCAGGATATCATCGTTTCGATGATTGACGGATATGATGATGAGTGAGAAAGGCAAGGTGAAACCTTTGAAAGTTGTCAACGTAGTTTCGGCGATATTTGTTCTCGGATTTTTCATGGCACTTATTTACACTGTTCCGAAAGCGATATCGACCTTCGGGATAATCGAGATCAAAATAGCACTCATGAATGTGTTTTTCCTTGTGTGGTTCGGATTTTTGTTTAAGGCAACGAAAGGGGAGAATGAGGATGTTGGCTGACATTTGCATGATAATTATTGCTTTAACAACCTTAGTCGGTTTCGGATGCGTGATATTCGGCGCGGCTGACTACCGTGATACGATGGATTGGATGAAGCAACAGGAAGAATACTTGAAAGAAATGGAGAAGAATAAAGCATGAACAAATCAATCATCACCGGTCGCTTGACGAAAGATGTGACAATGACGGACAACGGAGTTGCGAAGTTCACAGTTGCATCGCAGAGGAATTTCAAGGACAAGGAAGGGAAATACGGAGCAGATTTCATACTGTGTACGGCATTTGGGAAAACGGCTGAATTTATAAGCAAGTATTTCAGCAAAGGCTCGCAGATTTGCGTGGAAGGCAGAATCAACACCGGCTCTTACACGAACAAGGACGGAAACAAGGTATTTACCACGGATGTAGCGGTTGAAAAGGCGGAGTTTTTCGGTTCGGCTAAAACCGATGCCATACAAGGCGGCGATACACCGAAGGCAGATACACCGAAAGCAGATGGCTTCATGAATATCCCCGAAGGTGTGAACGATGATTTGCCGATGTTTGGCTGAAAGAGGTTTATATGACAGGGAAAGAATATCAGGAACTTGCGGCAAGGACAATCAACAAAGATTTGACGCTTATCGGACAGAGAAATCATGCGCTTTACGGACTTGCGGCAGAAGTAGGTGAAATCCTTTCACTTTATCAAAAAGAGTTGCAAGGACACGGCGCACCGACAAGAGAACACCTTATCAAAGAGATAGGGGATGCAGAATGGATGCTTGCCGAACTTATGACTTCGCAAGGAATTTCGTTTGACGAAGTGCTTGAAACAAACATCGAAAAACTGAAAAAGCGTTATCCAGACGGCTTTACCACGGATCGCAGCTTACACAGAGAAACAAACGATATCTAATTTCGTTGGTTTTGCATAGATACTCCTTTCTACAAGGCTTAGCCGGTATGGTTACTGTTTCGTAACAGGCACACGAAGCATCAAGTCCGATTCTTGACGGCTGACTATACGTTTTGCCATAACGTGTATTACTCCAATGATCGCTACGCGGGGTTGCAATATACTTCGCGTAGCACCCACCACAAAGAGGAAACGGAAATGTTAAAAATAGATAAGCAAAGCATATATTTAACGCGCGGCGATACGGCAGAAATTTCCGTTACGGCAAATTTAGATACGGGCGATCCGTATGAATTTGCTAACGGCGATGTTGCCATTTTGCCGATGGGTTTGAAACCTGGGCGCGATGTTGCGCTTGAAAAACAATGCACGGTCGATGTTGAAAACAACAAGGCGGTGCTTTACTTAAATCCCGAAGATACAAGGGATATGCAATTCAAGGTTTACCGCTACGAATTTGAACTGATTTGTGCAGAGGATGGCGGTCATTATACGTTTATCGTAGATCAACCTTTCGAGGTAGGAAAGGAGATTGAACAATGAGTGATGTTATCGCTAACAAAGGCTCAATTTCCGGTCAGGTCAGTAGCGTAGGCGAGGTTTCTGGTGGCACTGTCACAAAAGGCAAAAGTGTGTCTGCCGGAGAAGTTGCAAGGAATGTAAACGCAAATCGTGACTATCAACTTCTCGAAAACAAGCCTACGATCAACGGCACAGAGTTGTTTGATAACTACGATGAGATTGATCCTACCGTGCCGGAATGGGCGAAACAGGAAACGAAACCATCATACACCTATGATGAAGTCGGTGCTGTTGGTGCTGAGAATGAGATACACATAAACGAAAT
>JAZRET010000140.1:0-3148 GCA_045660945.1 Congzhengia sp. | reverse complement strand
GTTCCGCTTCTCGGCTTCCCAATACCACTTCTGCGCCATTTTTATAAAGCACGTATGCATCTTTAACAAATTCCGGCGCATACGGAAGGTCGGCGTCCGTAAAAAGTACAAAATCACCTTTTGCCTCTCCCATGCCGTATTTTACAGCCTCGCCTTTTCCCGCATTCTCTGCATATCCGCAAACCTTCACATTGGGAAGAGAAAGTGTCTCTACGGCGTCTACCGTTCGGTCTGTGCTTCCGTCACTTACTATGATAATTTCATACATTTTAAAATTTCCTTTTAAAAATGTATCCATCGCAGTGACCGTTTTCGTTATTCTGTTTTCTTCGTTGTAGGCTGGGATAATGACAGAAATCACGTTTTTCTCCTCACATTTTACTATAGTTTAAATTTCACAAATAAGCGTTGGCATAAATTTCAAATAATCACTCGAAACAAGTTTGTAGTTTACGCCCAAAACGTCTCCTTGTACTGCACTTGAAAATGCAGTTCCGTGGAGATGACCGAATACACAGGTGTGGGTGCGATACTCCTGAAGGCATTTGGCAAAAGCGGTAGCGGGGCCGGGCGGATAATGAAGCATCGTGATGATGTGCTTTGCACCCGTTTTTTTTGCATCTGCCAGGGCATTTTGGAGCCTCACAAGTTCACGGTTATAAAGTTTCTTTTCATCCAAACTTTCCGGCTCTTTCTCCGTTTCGGGATACCCTTTTGTGCCGCAAATCACGGTGTCTCCAATAAGAAAATGAGTGTTGTGAATAAATGTTATTGTATGAAAATCATTTTCGTCTAAAAAACCGTTTAATTTTGAAAGTGTTTCCCACCAGTAATCGTGGTTTCCTTTGGAAATGAGTTTTTTCCCGTTTAAATGATGAATAAAAGAAAAATCTTCTTTGGCATCTTTTAAATAGGTTGCCCAGGAGGTGTCGCCCGGCATTAAAACAATGTCGTCAGGTGCAACTATACTCTGCCAGTTTTCGCGGAGTTTATTTTCATAATCATCCCAACGGCTGCCAAACACATTCATCGGCTTATTGACTGAAAAACTCAAGTGCAAGTCGGAAATTGCAAAAATCCTTGGCAAAGAACTCTCCTCCTTTTATAATTCTACTATCTTATTATACACTTTTTTTAAAGAATAGTAAACCCCTTTCGCCACTGAAATACAAAAAAAATTGGAGTTTCCTTTCGGAAACTCCATCAATCTTTAGTCAATGCTTTCTGCCAGCGCCTTTAAATCTTTTCTCATGATTTTTCCCGACGTTGTTTTCGGAATATCACTGATATATTTTACGACTCTGGGATATTTATAAGGTGCGGTATTTTTCTTAACATGCGTCTGCAGTTCTTTTGTGAGCTGCTCAGAAGGTGTGTATCCTTCACGCAAAACGATAATCGCGCAGATAAGCTGACCGCGGATTTCATCCGGCATACCAACGATTGCGCTTTCTTTTACTGCCGGGTGCGTATTTAACACGCTCTCAATTTCATAAGGTCCAATACGGTAGCCAGAAGATTTAATCATATCGTCGTTTCGGCAAACATAGTAAAAATATCCATCTGTATCTTTATATGCCACGTCACCGGTGTGATAAACGCCACCCTGCAGGGGCTGAATCGCTTCTCTGTTTAAAGAGTATTTGGTGAGTAGTCCAACCTGTTTTTCAGCAGGAATAATAACGATTTCGCCTTCTTCGCCGGCATCACAATAGCCACCGTCTGAAGCTAAGATTCGAACGTCATACAAAGGCGACGGTCTTCCCATAGAACCGGAGCGAACATCGAGCCATTCAAATGTACAACAAATCGGAGAACCTTCACTTTGACCAAATCCAACATGAATTTGTTTTCCCGTAATTTCTGTCCATTCTCTATTTACTTCATCAGAAAGCGGTTCGCCTGCGGTTGCAAACCATGTAACAGAAGAGAACTGTTCTGCTTTAATGCCGTTATGAAGCATTAAGCGATACATCGTCGGAGGAACGCAGATTGTCGTCGGCTTATGTTTTGCAATGACTTCAACGAAACTTTCTGCGTCAAAGCGAAGCGGATCGTAACCGAAAATTGCCGTTCCGCAAATCCACTGACCGTAGATATTTCCCCAGCCAAATTTTGCCCAACCGCTATCGGACTGTGTTAAATGAAGCCCGTTATTTAAAACGCGCTGCATGTATTTCGCCGTTGTGATATGACCTAACGGATAGGTACGGTTATGGATTGCCATTTTGGGATAACCCGATGTGCCGGAGGTAAAATAGATTACCATTTCATCATCGTTTGTGCGGCATACGGGCTCTTCATATAAATCAAATTTTTCGTATTCTCTGTTTAAATCACAATATCCTTCGATAGGTTCATCGCCAACTAAAACGATATGTTTTAATGTTTCACACTGCTCAGGAACAGGTTTAAGTTGTGTTTTTACAAAATCATCATCAATTGCAATAATCATCTTTGCTTCTGCACTGTTTACGCGGTATGCGATGTCCTTTGTCGTGAGCTGAATGGAAGCAGGAACCAAAACCGCGCCCATTCTGTGAAGTGCAACGGCTAAAATCCAGTATTCCCATCTGCGGCGCATAAGCGTGATAACACGGTCTCCCGGCTCAATTCCGAGTGACGCAAAATAACTCGCCATTTTCTTAGAGCGCTCCGAAATTTCAGTAAATGTAAAGGTTCTTTCAAACCCTGTGTCATCACAATAAACCAGAGCAATCTTTTCGGGCTCAAGGCGCGCCCATTCATCTACGATGTCTCTTGCGAAATCAAAATTTTCGGGGACGACAATTTTAAACTTCTCCGCAAATTCTTCGTAGCTTTCAAATTCCGTTTGGGGCATGTAGTTTTTTAGAAGCTCCATGGTTTTTTCTCCTTTTGTCAAAATTTCAAATAAAAGAGCCATTCACCCATTAGGACGAATGACTCGTGATACCACCTAATTTCACGCAGGCTCGTTACTTCCCGCGCCTTATCCGACACGCTTTATGCCGATTTCCCTTTGTACGGCGGAAATTCCGTCGAAGCCTAATGAGTATTTTTAAATACCGTTCAGTTCGCAACTCCGAGACTACCTTCAAAATCCCCCTATGGAAGCGCTTCCACCATCCGCTTCTCTCTATGCACAGAGCAGAAATTTACTCCTTCT
>JAZRET010000139.1:0-1426 GCA_045660945.1 Congzhengia sp. | reverse complement strand
AACGCCTACAACTGCATTATAAGAACAGCAGACAAGGAAACCCACGCCGGACGGCAGAAAAAGCGCATACAAAGGAATTGCACGAAAGCAAAAGACAATTCCAGCGCGGCGAAAAAGCCACGGAAACGGCGCACAAAATGAAAGTTGTACCGATGAAAGACACAATTCCAGGCGGGCAAAGTCTGACAGAAAAGCCGAAAAAGGCAAGCGGGCAAGGTTGACAGATAATAGCATTATGTAAACAACCGCCATCGCCCCAGGACGGCAGAAAAAATTTTTCTCTGACCAAATTTACACCCCGAAACATTTTTTGTGGATTTTTTCCTGATCCTGAAAATCTGGATCAAAAATATTTAGTACGCGAGTTTTTGAAATTGAAATGAAAAATATTTTTCCATGAGTGATTTTTCGTGCCGACAGATTTTTCGTGCATTTTTTGAAAATGATCCGGCAGAAATTTGAAAATGATTAGTACGCGAGTTTTGAAAGGAGAACTGCCATGAACAAGCAATCTTATCATGATATGATTACTATGCAAAAACTGTTTGAAGATGAAATGCGCCGCCAGGTTGCAGATGGAAACGAGACGAAGGCAGCCGATCTGCTCCGTGCGAAAGAACGCCTGACGGATATCATCGAAACATTCTATCGGATGATGGATGCAATATAAAAATTTTTCTCTGACCGGATTTTAGGTGCTAAAAATTTTTCGTGCATTTTTAACGGAGTTGTGGTAAAATAAATCAATCGCGTTAGTACGCGACTTTCTAAATTCGTAATCGAAATCCTTTCTTTGGATTTTGGTGTTTGGTAAAAAAGAGAAGTCGGAGTGGTGTCCGGCTTCTCGCTTTTTGTATAAAAACAAAGAGCGGCGAAAACCACTCTCTTTCAGAAAGGAAAACACCTTGCAAGTCTTACTCCTTTCTTTCGATTAAATCAATTTTTTGTTCCCTTTTGTTCCCTTTTTGTTCCCTCAAGGATATCGAACTCTGGGAACGCCCGTATTTACTGGGTTTTTTAGCAGGGGAAGAGGGAATCGAACCCTTAATGAAAATGCGAAAACCCTTGTATTTACTGAGGTTTCAGCACTTTCGGTTTGTTCCCTTTGTTCTATCGGGAACAAATTAGTACACGATTGCCCTGTATATCTGTTCTTTCTTTTTATCTTCCCCGCTTCTACTAAAATAGTAGAATTTTCTTGTAGTTGCTATGTCGCTATGACCCATCATCTCCATTACGATACTATCATCAACATCTGCATCAATTAAGGTCGTAGCATACGTTTTTCTGATCTTGTGCATTGAACGTGGTGTAAGTCCGCACCGCTTACAAACCTTGTAAAGTTCTTTGTTGATCGTGCTGCACCTGATCCTAACTTCACGCTCCAACATAAAGTCCGTATAACTGTAATTCTTCATGGCTTCTA
>JAZRET010000138.1:0-3428 GCA_045660945.1 Congzhengia sp. | reverse complement strand
TCTGTGCATCAGCGTTTGCCTGAAGTTTTTCTTTGATATCTTTTTTGAGTTCATCTAATGTATCAAATTCGCTGACATCTTTTGCAAACTCATCATCTAATGCAGGAAGTTCTTTTACGCTGATTGCGTTTACTTTTGTTTTGAATACTGCAGGTTTGCCCTTTAAGTCTTCAGAATGATAGTCTTCGGGGAATGTTACGTTTACATCGAATTCTTCTCCGATATTTTTACCGATGATCTGATCTTCAAAACCGGGGATGAACTGACCGCCGCCGATAACGAGGTCGAAGTTTTCACCTTTGCCGCCTGCAAAAGCCACACCGTCAACAAAACCTTCGAAGTTGATGTTTGCGGTATCGCCTTTTTCTACTGCTCTGTCTTCAACAGTTACCTGACGTGCGCCGCGTTCCTGACGTCTTAAAAGTTCTGCGTCAACGTCTTCGTCACTTACAGTATGAACAATTTCTTCCAGTTTTAAACCTTTATATTCGCCGAGTGTTACTTCCGGTTTCACGATTACGCTTGCAGAGATCACTAAATCTTTTCCGCTGCCGATTTCTTTAATGTCTACTTTCGGCATATCAACGGGGTCAAGACCGAGTTCTTTTACAGCTTCTTCATAAGCTTCAGGTAAAAGTGCGTCTACTGCATCATCATAGAAGATGCCCTCGCCGTATGTTTTTTCGATTAATTTTCTGGGTGCTTTACCTTTACGGAAGCCCGGAACCGTGATGTGCTTCACGTTCTTTTTGAAAGAAGCGTCAACGGCTGCGGAGAATTTCTCTGCAGAAATCGTAATGGTAAATTCTACTGTGTTTTTTTCTTTTTTTTCTAAAATAGCTGACAAGATTTTTTCCTCCCTAAATAAAACTTCTCAACTAAGTATTATAGCACAAGAGATACTCAGATTTCAAGTAAAAAAATGATTTTCTTCCTCTTTTTGTTAAAAACGTCAATTTTTGTTCATATTTTGGTACTTTTCTTCTGAAATTAACCGAAAAAAGTATGTTTTTCTTAAAAAAACAGATACTATTTTTGAAAGAAATGTTTTATCAAAAGGAGGGGTTTTATGACAGTCAAAAAATTCATAAGAGTATTCGCCGCTTTTTCCATACTATGCACGCTGCTCGCAGGACTTTACACAAACTTCTTAAAAACAGAAAAATCAGAAATACAGCCTGCCGTGATGGTCTTTAAAATGAAGTAGGAGGTAGTAAAAAATGAAAACAAATATGACAGATAAAGAATATCAAAAATATGTCGATAAAAAGTCGCCGAATTCCCCCATTTTAAAGGATATATTCTTCGCTTTTACCATCTGCGGTTTGATCTGCGTTTTGGGGCAGATTTTAAAAAACGGATATCTCGCCATAAACTTTCCGGAAGACCAAGCCGCAGCCGGTGTTTCCGTAACGCTTATTTTCCTCAGCGCTCTTTTTACAGGGCTTGGTCTATATGACCGATTGGCAAAAATTGCAGGTGCAGGAACAATCGTCCCCATCACGGGATTTGCAAACGCCGTCGTTTCCCCTGCGATGGAATTTAAAACAGAAGGGTTTGTGTTGGGGCTTGCCGTTAAGATGTTTTCCGTTGCCGGCCCAGTAATTGTTTTTGGAACGGTATCAAGCGTTATCGCAGGCGTGATTTACTGGATTATGAGCATCATTTAAAAAACGGGTTGTATCGCTTTTGATACAACCCGTTATATTTTATTTGTTTTCATCAAGAAATTCAGGAGCGCTACAGCCTTGGGGAAGAATCTGCATAATCGTTCCTAAAGATAACCCTTCCACAACTGCGTCTTTATGAATATAGATTAAAGGCGCATCCACCTGATCCCACACTTCGCGGCGGAACACATTTTCAATGCGCACATTGCGGTTTTCCGTTCCGGGAAGGAATGTGATTAAAGGAGCACTTTTTGCTGCTTCTTCCTCTTCTTCACAGTGGTAGATTCCGTCGTTTTCATCGTAGCCCGTGGGCTTTGTCATATAAATGTCGGAAATATGGACATTTTCAATATGGGATGGCGCACCGGGATGCTGCCAATGATGCGTAAACGAAACCGCATGGTAACGGCATGTTCCGTGCAGATTACGAATGGTAATGTTGCGAACCGGATTGCCGCTTGAAAGTAGGCGCACACCCGTGAAGGTATTTTCGCCATAAACGCCATCAATCACGATATCTTCAATCGGGCCACGCGTAATCTCGCTGATTGCAGTTGCATCTGCTGTGAGTGCAACCTGGTCATCATTTGCGGTGCCGTGAATGTTTCGAATCTCGCCGTAGCGTGCAGGACCCGTGATATGAATGCCATCCATATTCATTTTCTTTAAGTTATAGTCAAGATAAATGTTTTCTATTCTGAATTCTCGCGTATCTGCAACTTGCATACCAAAAGAAAGCGGATCTTTTACTGTAAGGTTTTTAATCTGCAGATTGCGACAATGCACAAAGCGCATTAAAAGTCCCAAATGGTCGTTTTTAAAATAGCGTTCTTTGTTAAATGTTCCGCCTTCTGCGTAGCTTTCTCCGGGCGGAAGGAATTTTCTCTCACAATGTAAGTTTGTTCCGTTCCAAATGCCACCTTCAACCGTAATGTTATAGTTCTCGTGTTCTTCCTTTAATCCATCGTTTTCGATAAGACCAAACACGCCTTCATCCGGCAAACGAAGTTCCGTATCAGGTGCGAGTATTAGATGGGTATCATCGTGTATAATCAGCGGTTCTTCAATCAAGTATGTTCCGGACGGGAAAATTACCGTTCCTCTTTTATCAAGCATTGCCTGTAGTTTTTGGGTATCATTCATAATAATTTCCTCCCGATGTGATCTGTTGTAAGAGGCACACTCGCCGTGGCCGTTTCTCTTCAGTTAACAGTATAAACCATACCCTTAGGGGAGAGTCAAGTAAAAACCGCATTTTTAGTCTTTTATTTTGAAATTTCGTTTAAATCTTCCTGATTTTTTCGAAAAGCCGCATTCTGCGCTTTGATTAAATCTAAAACGGTAAATACGGTTTTTTCTAATTTGCTTCCGCTTTCATAGTTTGCGGGCGCGATAAAATCCACTCTTCCCTGCTGCATGATGCTTGTGGCAGTTTTTTTGTCTTCGTTATACACCGCAACTGAGTGTCCGCCGTTTACTTTTACGAGTTTCATACAAGGAACGTCGGTAAATCCGTCTCCGATATAAATCATGTTGGAAAACGGGATTCTGCGGTCGCCTTCAGGCGTGAATTTATTTAAACTTTTGTGATCGGTCACGTCTAAAACGCCTTTATTGATGCGGAATAAAAACTGTGTTTTACTCGTGTAATTTACTGCCATCGCAGGCCAAACAGGAACATTTTTCTCGTTATAGTAAAATTCTGCGGCGTAAATCTTTTCAAAGTATTTTGCAATCGGTGTTCCTTCGATAATTTCT
>JAZRET010000137.1:0-12940 GCA_045660945.1 Congzhengia sp. | reverse complement strand
GTGCATTTGCACCATTTGCAACATAGCCACCGTTAACCAGTTCAAATCGTTCGTCAGTACCTGCTGCATAAACTCTGTAATGTGCGCCAACAGAATTCATATATGCGCTCGCCTTCATGGTGATCGTAGCACCGCCGGTTGCTCTACCAAAAGAAGTAAAACCAGAGTCGTTTTTATATGTATTCGGTACTTCTTTCACAACGAGTTCATCCATGCAAAAATCTACAACCTCACCTCTTCCTTCGCCAACACGCGGTGTGATTCTGGGGATGGTTGTATCTGTTTCAGTTGTATCTCGGGTATAAGTCATACTATACTTGACCCAATCAGATGTAAGCGTCAGATGTTCTTCATCTCTCAAGGAAGGTGCTTTATCGTCGTTCGTGCCAATCACACCATCCGGGCCCGCAAGAAGCACAATCATGATGATTCTTTTTCCAACTGTTGCAGAGTCATTTGCTTTTGCCCAGAAGGAAATTTCATATGTTCTGCCGACACGCAGGTCAACATTCTGGAAAACATTGGACCACGCAGTTGTAGAACCTGTTGAAACCACTCTTAAAGAATGAGCTCCTTCTTTTGCTGTCCCTGCTGAAAGTTTTACGCCAGCCGTACCAAAACTAACCCCTGTATCGCTCGATGATTTATAGTGATCCGGCATATCAAACGATGAAACGGGATTTAAAAGGTCAGACTTAATAATGACTTCATCAATGGAATAGTCGACCGAATCTGTGTTTGTTTCACATACACGCGGATAGATTTTTACTATTGCATTCGCAGCAGCATCAGTTGTTTGTCTATAGATTCCTTTGTAAAAGCGCCACTCTGTTGTGAGTCTTGAGTCTTCAAGTTCCACGCTTGTGTATGTAGAAATGGCTCCACTGGTATCACCGTTTCGGTCAACGATCAAAGAAATGGTGTTACCGTCTGCAGTTGTTGCATTATTTGCCTTTGCCCAGAAGGAAACTTCATATGTTCTGTCCGCCGGAAGCGCAACAGAAAGGGAACACGCATCCCAACCTCTACCATTTGTATAGATGCGCATTGAGCCACCGCCAACTGCGGCACTATCTGTTTTATATTGTCGGTCCCACTGACGACCACTGAGACTCCAACTGCCACGTTTCCATTCATTTACTTCACTTGAAGTGTCAAATGTGGAAGCTGTAATAAAATTATGACTCTTATGGATTCCCGTATCCGGAACGGGAGATACCAAAACATCGTCCAGACGATAAACCGTGTTTACGTTTGAAAGAAGTTCAATATAACCGATTCTTAAATCTTCACTACGATCCGTAAACGTTGCTTTTGCTTTCGACCAATCACCTACAGCGGTGTCGTTTGTAAGAGCAACAGTGTGATATTTATAGCTACCACTTGAAGTCTTAAAGTAAACATTTAATTTAAGATTGCTCAAGTCGATATTCTTATAGAGAAAACTAACGTTATATACATGGCCTTTTTTACCAGAAAACGCAAAATAAACGCTGTTTCCGGCAGCTGACGGAACAACATTCATAGCTTTCGTTGATACGCCTCTCACGGAAGTTACCAGCGATAAGGCCGCATTGTTTGCGCTTACACTTCCCGGAATATCTCCACCTTCAAAAGATTCTGTAACTGACTGCGGAAACGGAATTGTTTCTGCAAACGGCTCTGCGGAAATTTCTAAAGGCAGCACCATAGTTAAGCCCAAAATCAAGGTCAATGCTAAGAGTAAAGATGTTAGTTTTTTCATATTTATTCCCCTTTTGTGTGAATTTAACACATTTATACATTATTATACACTATAATTATAACAAATAACTCTATTTGTGTCAATATAAATTTGTAACTTTTTACAACAAAAAGCCCCCCGAAATATCAGGGGGCTTTTAAAAAAAGAGAGATTATAAATTTTCTACAATTATTTTCGTATCACGTGCGATTGTTAATTCTTCGTCTGTGGGGATAACAAAGACACGAACGGATGCACCATCAGCTGTGATTTCTGTTTCTTTGCCGCGAACTTTATTTTTGTCAAGGTCAATTTTAATTCCCATGAATTCCTGACCTTCTAAAATCTGCGCACGCATATCGCAGTCATTTTCACCGATACCACCTGCAAATGTTACAACGTCTACTCCACCCATGATGGATGCATATCTGCCGATGTAACTCTTGACACCGCGTGCAAACATATCGAGTGCAAGTTTTGCTCTTTCATTGCCGTTTTTCGCTGCTTCCGCCAAATCACGGAAGTCACTTCCTACACCGGAAACGCCTGCAACACCGGATTTTTTATTTAAAATAGCATCTACTTCATCAACGGTTAAGTTTTCGTTTTTAGCCAGGAACGGAATCACCGCCGGGTCGATAGAACCGGAACGTGTTCCCATAACTAAACCATCAAGCGGTGTGAAACCCATGGAGGTATCGACTACTTTACCATTCTTTACCGCTGCAATGGAAGAACCGTTACCAAGGTGGCATGTGATGATTTTTAAATCTTCAATCGGTTTTCCGCAAAGCTCTGCAGCTTTGTGAGATACATACTTATGAGATGTACCATGGAAACCGTACTTTCTGATTTTATATTTTTCATAGTATTCATAAGGAATACCATACATATAACTTTCAGCGGGCATTGTCTGATGGAACGCAGTATCAAACACACCAACATTCGGAACGCCGGGCATTGCTTCTTCACAAGCCGCGATACCGGTTAAGTTTGCAGGGTTATGTAAGGGAGCTAAGGAGTTACATTCTGTAACCGCTTTTTTCACTTCGTCTGTGATCAGCACGCTGCCGCTGAACACTTCTCCACCATGCACGACTCTGTGGCCTACTGCGGAAATTTCGCTCATATCAGCGATTACGCCGTGGTCTTTGTCAACCATTGCGTCTAATACCATTTTGATTGCTACGCCGTGGTTCGGCATATCCTTTTCGATAACTACTTTGTCTTTGCCGCCCGGTGTGTGGTTAAGTTTAGATCCTTCCATACCGATTCTTTCGCAAAGACCTTTTGCTAAAACGGATTCGTTATCCATATCAATGAGCTGATATTTTAAAGAAGAACTACCTGCATTGATTACTAAAACTTTCATTTTTCTTCACCTTTCAAAAATTATTGATTGTCCTGAGCCTGTGCCTGAACACATGTGATTGCACAAACGCCAACGATATCTTCTGCAGAACATCCGCGAGATAAGTCGTTACACGGTTTTGCAATACCCTGTGTGATCGGGCCGTATGCTTCTGCTTTTGCCAGACGCTGTGTTAATTTATATGCGATGTTACCAACGTTTAAGTCCGGGAATACCAATACGTTTGCTTTACCTGCAACGGGAGAACCGGGCGCTTTGGACTGACCGATTTCAGGAACAATTGCAGCGTCTGCCTGAAGTTCACCGTCAAGAAGTAAATCAGGGCGTTTTTCTTTTGCAAGTTTTGTCGCGAGCTGCATTTTGTCAACGAGTTCGCTTTTCGCACTGCCGTAAGAAGAGTAAGAAAGCATTGCAACTGCCGGGTCTGCTTCAACTAACGCTTTAAAAGATGCCGCAGAAGCGATTGCAATTTCAGAAACTGCATCTGCATCCGGGTTTTCATTAAGACCGGAGTCTGCGTAAACGAATGTGCCGTTGTCGCCATATTCACAATGCGGAACTACCATTACGAAGAATGCACTAACGAGTTTTGTGCCCGGTGCGGTTTTTAAAATCTGAAGACACGGACGAAGTACATTGGATGTAGAATTCACTGCGCCTGCAACCTGACCGTCAGCAAGGCCGAGTTTTACCATCATAACACCGAAGTATAAAGGATTTGCCATAATTTCAAATGCCTGTTCCGGTGTCATGCCTTTTGCTTTTCGCATTTCATAGAAACTGTCAGCAAATTCTTTTCTTTTTTCGTCTGTTTCCGGGTCTAAAATGGTTGCCGCGGAAATGTCTAAACCAACTGCGAGTTCCGCAATTTTTGTTTTGTTACCCAAAAGGATCACGTTTGCGATTCCCTCTTTGAGAATCATGTCTGCCGCCTGGACGGTACGGATGTCTTCACCCTCCGCCAAAACGATTGTTTTTTTGTCCTGTTTTGCACGTTCTTTGATTCTGTCTAAGAACTTACTCATTAAAGTTTCCTCCCATAATATGTAATATTTTTTAAACGTATGTAATGGAAAACCGTTTTGGTCTTCCTTAAAAAACTTAGCCGATAACTGTTCCGTCGGCAATGTCAGAGTCAGGAGATAAAAGCGCTAAACTTTTTTTGTCTCCCGCCGCTAAGATCATACCTTCAGAGAGCACGCCGCGAAGTATCACTGGTTTTAAGTTTGTTACCACGGCAACTTTCTTTCCGACAAACTCTTCCGGAGAATAGAAGTTTGCGATTCCCGAAACAATCTGGCGCACTTCATCACCAATTTTGATTTTAGAAACCAAAAGTTTATCTGCACCTTCCACGCGGTTAGATTCTAAAACCAAACCAACTTTTAATTCCACTTTGGCAAAATCGTCAATAGAAATGTAAGAAGGTTCTTCCTTTTCTTTTGATTCTTCTTTGGGTGCATTTTTCTTCATCTGCTCATCGATAAAGCTTTCTATTTCTTTCATCTTCTTTGCTTCATCGATTCTGTTAAAGAGTGCTTTGCCCTCGCCTACTTTTGTACCGGAAACCGTTTTTCCGAACGCATCTAAACTTTCCCAGGAAATTTCGCTTGCGTTAATCTGAGAGAAGATGCTTTCTGCCGTTTTCGGCATAAAGGGTGCGAGTAGTACACCAATAAAGCGAATAGACTCAATTAAGTTATACATTACGCCGCCGAGACGCTCTTTTTGCGCTTCGTCTTTCGCGAGTGCCCAAGGCATTGTTTCGTCAATGTATTTATTCGAGCGTCTTGCAAGGTTCATAATCTCTTCTAATGCATCCGCCGTTTTATACTCGTTCATTTTTGCCGTTACGGTTTTTGCGGCAGAAAGTGCAGTCTCAATAAGTTCATCATCAAAATCGCCGTGAGACGGCACGGGAATCACGCCATCAAAGTATTTATTCACCATCGCCACCGTACGGTTTACAAGGTTTCCTAATGTGTTTGCAAGGTCGCTGTTAAAACGCGCAATGATATTTTCATAGGTGATGGATCCGTCCTGTGCGTACGGCATTTCTTTTAAGAGATAATAACGAATTGCATCCACCCCGAAGAGTTCTGCCAAATCATCCGCAAACATAACGTTACCTTTAGACTTGCTCATTTTATCGTTACCGGAGAGCAACCACGGATGACCAAATACTTGTTTCGGAAGCGGCAAATCTAAAGCCATTAAGAAGATCGGCCAGTAAATTGTATGGAACCTCAAAATGTCTTTACCGATGATGTGCACATCACAGGGCCAGTTTTTCTTGAAAAGTTCTGTCGGCTCTTTATCGGGGTCATACCCTAAAGCCGTGATGTAGTTTGTGAGTGCATCCATCCAAACGTAAACAACATGTTTTTCGTCAAATGTTACCGGAATGCCCCAACTAAAAGATGTTCTTGATACGCACAAGTCCTGAAGTCCCGGTTTTAAGAAATTGTTCACCATTTCTTTTTTGCGGCTTTCCGGCTGAATAAATTCAGGATTTTGTTCGATGTGTTTCATTAAAGCATCCTGATATTTGCTCATTTTAAAGAAGTATGCTTCTTCTTTCGTTTTCTTTACTTCTCTACCACAGTCAGGACATTTTCCGTCTACCAACTGGTTTTCCGTAAAGAACGATTCGCAAGGAACGCAATACCAGCCTTCATACTCACTTTTATAGATATCGCCCTTGTCGTAAAGTTTTTTAAAGATATGCTGAACAGCAGTTTCATGGTAATCATCTGTTGTTCTGATAAAATGATCGTATTCTGCGCCCATTAAATCCCAGATGTTTTTGATTTCACCTGCAACATTATCTACATATGCCTTCGGTGTAATCCCCTGCTTTTCTGCCTCTATCTGAATTTTTTGACCATGTTCGTCTGTACCCGTCAGGAAAAACACATCATAGCCCATCTGCTTTTTAAAACGCGCGATGGCATCGGTGAAAACTACTTCAAACGTATTACCGATATGCGGCTTTTTCGACGTATACGCAATGGCAGTCGTAATATAAAACTTCTCTTTTGACACGCCAATTCCTCCAATGCATAATGATATAAGAATATAATACCACTTTTTGGCTGAATTTAAAAGACTTTTTTTGAAAAAAATTGAATTTTTTTCACTTTTTTGCATTTCACTGAAAAAATAAGCATAAACTAAACATAAAATTTAAAAAAAACAGGTGATAAAATGAGAAGCGTTCGAACCGACCTCGCTGTGGAGGCGCATGGTCTTATAACAAGCACCCTAACAGGAATTGAAACAAACGAAGAATCAAAGGAAGGCGTTACGATAAACCGCGTAGCGGTAAAAACGGAAGATGCCGCAAATGCAATTGGAAAACCAATCGGCACATACACTACCCTTTCTTTTCCCGACGCAAGGTATATCGAAAAAAACTTATACGAAACCATTTGTAAAGAAATCGCAAACGAATTAAATGCGCTGATAAAACCTTCAAAGGGAAAGCCCATTTTAGTTATCGGGCTCGGAAACCGCGCAATTACATCCGATTCATTAGGTCCTGCCGTTTTAGACAGGCTCATGATTACAAGGCATCTTTTCTCCTATGTGCCCGAAACCATTTCAGAAAATTTATCTTCCGTCTGCGCGATTGCACCGGGTGTTTTAGGGGTTACCGGAATCGAAACAGAAGAAATCATCCGCGGTGTTTGCAAAAATGTGAACCCCTGCGCCGTAATTTGTATTGATGCCTTAGCCGCGCGCTCGATTGACAGAATCACAAAAACCGTGCAAATCTCTAATACCGGGATTCACCCCGGCGCAGGCGTTGGTAACAACCGAAAAGAAATCTCAGAAAAGACGCTCGGCGTTCCGGTAATTGCAATCGGCGTCCCGACTGTTGTCGATGCCGCAACCATCACGGACGACACCTTAAATCTAGTCATTGATCGTTTGATTGAATCTATGAACGACGAGAAAGACTCTGCCTTTTACAAGATCCTAAAAGACTTTTCGCATGAAGAACGCTATCAACTCATCGCTTCATCCGTTTCAAGCGAGATGCCGCACTTTATGACTACCCCAAAGGAAATTGACCTCCTCATTGGAAAAACGGCAGAACTCGTTGCAAACGGCATTAACTTTGCGCTTCACAAAGATATTACATTTGAAGATATACAAGCATTTGTTTCATAAAAAAAGCGTACCGAATGGTACGCTTTTTTATAAAGACTGTATAATCTGGATGCCACCCCCTCAAAGTCTTCTCCTTGAGGAGAGACTCCGCTGTAGGCGGTGGTGAGGTGTAGATTGTATCAAATTTGTTTCTTGCCGTGCTTTTTAAAATATTTTTTCATACAGAGCACACACAGTAAACCCGCAATCGGGAAAAATCCTGCTACAAATAACCCAGCCCTCATACCAACTTGCTCCGCACTTATATGAAATATTTCCGAAATTTTCAAAGCCGGATTAGTAACGCCGAATTTATCAGATAAAATTCCAACCATCTGCGGTGCGACAGCCGCACCCATATCTCCACCTGCAGCCATTAGCGCATAAACAGCCACCGATACATTATCAAACTTTTCTTCTAGATAAATCAAAGTTCCCGGCCATAGCATGGAAGTAAAAAGTCCGGTCAAAGCACACGCTGTAATCCCGACTACAGGACTCAACGACAGACTTGCCGCTAAATAGCAAATACTTGCTCCCAACATCCCAAACAATAAAATATTGATGATTTTTTTACCATATTTAGAGTAGAGAGTCCTCCCCATTCCCATAAGTGCTGCAAGGAAAGCAACCCCTATAATATCTCCGTAAACTTTAGGAATTCCTATGGCATTTTCAATAAAGCCTGAAGCCCATTGACCCATTGTACATTCTGCCGCACCACCAAAGAACAAACATACTGCACATAAAACAATGCCTTTACTAAATATTTTTGTTTGCTTTTGTGTTTCTCCAAAATTATTCATTTCAGGAAGCTTTGACTTTAAAAACATCAAAAATGCAGTCAACGGCACAATTGACCAAAATAAAGCAAGGTACATCCAGTTTGTACTACCAAAAACCAACAAAAATAATGTACTCAATATTACTACACCTACAACACCCCAAGCATACATTGAGTGCAGCTTGCTCATTTCACTTTCAGGATTTTTACTTGGAATTGCCGCAATCACCGGGCTCATCAAAACTTCAGCCAGCCCTGAGCCTGCAGAACATATTACTGTTCCCAATGCTATCCATAAAAATGCCATACCGGGAAATAATCTTGGTAAAATTGCGTATATTATCAAACCAACAAACGCAACAAAAGGTGTAATCCTTACTGTTTTATGTATATTAAAATATTTGGTAAAAAACGTAAATATCAAATCAACAGATAATTGTGTTACAAAGTTAATTACTACCAAAAGGCCCAGCAAAGTATATGACAAACCATACATATCTCTGAATGTCAAAAACAAAAGAGGCGATAAATTAGTCGCTATTGACATCGTAATACCCGTAAGATAACACGATTTCTTTGTAAACTTGTATTGTTCCATATGATTTATCCTTTCAAGATTATGTCTCTTTTATAAAGACTGTATAATTTAGATGCCAAGCATTTTCAGTAGTAGTTCATTTCAAGTAGGGAGCAAAAAATCATTCCTCATATAATGGAGATACTGCTAAAATTGTATTTCCCTGCATATATATCCAGCCTGTAACCTCTATCATTTTTTTGTTACCCGAATAGTCTAACTGAACATTATCATTAGTAAGAACAAAACTTTCAGAAAGTTCTGGCAATCTAACTTGAAAAACTTCCATTGTTTTATCAGTATTTTGATACCCCTTTATTGTTCCAAGGTACATATAACTACCTGTAATAACCCTTGTTAGTTCCTTATCGCTTTCTTTCACTATTGTTGTATATTCATCCAAATATCCGCAAGGAGCAAACTCACTTTTACCCGTTTGTGCATTATATCTATATACCCATAAATCGTTAATAGGATATTCCTTATTTTCGTTTTGTTGCTCTTCAACAATATTTTCCGATGGTGTTTTTTCTATCTTTCTATCATTAACACTAAATTTTATAAAAACGATAGCACAAAGCAACACAACAACTCCATAAGATATAAGTTTTTTCTTATTCACAATACATTTCTCCTTTTGAAAATATTCGACACTCTTACTATAAAGACTGTATAATTTAGATGCCAATGTTAGTTATCAGCAGTTCATATCAAGTTAAGGATAAAATGCGTTTATCTTCCATACGGCCAAATAAACCCATCTGCATTCCCTGTCTTTGAATATACAGAATCATAATAATCAAAAATCCAATTACCATCATCATTTTTTATAAAGTAGTAAAGTAAACCAACTTCATTCAAGTCATTTTCAAAAACCGCATATACTTCAGCATAATCATTGTTATATTTTAAAACTTTTATATTGCAATCATCTAAATATCCTTCACCGCCAATATCATGTATTTTAGTATTTCTAAAAATTTCACCATATTTATATGTATTATATTCGCACATAGCAATTGAACTAATCCAAAATAATACAAATGCTGATATTATAATCAAAACAGATATTTTAATTTTTTTCATATCCGCACTTCCTTTCGCCAAAATTCGACAATCTTAATATCTTCGTATCAAGCCAGGACCAAAATTAATAATAAACCTTTAAAAGTTTTAGTCCTGACGCCGGAAAGGTTGCGCCTGCTTTTGCTCTCTCTTTTTCTTCAAAGATTTCGGGAATAACGCATATCTCTAGTTCTCCGGTTCCTATATTATAAAGCGTTCCTGCGATAATTCTCACCATGTTATAAAGGAATCCGTTTCCGTTCATTCTTATTTTAATAAGACCGTTTTCTTCTTCAATTTCAATAAAATGAATCGTTCTCACCGTTGATTTTTTAAATCTTCCTAATGAACTAAAGCCTTTAAAATCGTGCTTTCCGAGAATTAACTCTGCTGCCCTGCGCATTTTTTCCACATCGGGCTTTTTGTCTGCAAAAAATACATACTTTCTCGTAAACACATCAGGCTTTTCTGTTGCGATTGTGTACTCGTATGTTTTTGATACTGCATTTAGTCTGCTATGAAAACGCATATTCACTTCTTCAATAGATGTCACGCGGATATCTTCAGGAAGATATTTGTTGAGATATTCTAAAATTTCAACTTCTTCCATCTGCGTAGCACATTTAAAATTTGCAGTTTGCTCTTCTGCGTGAACGCCCGCATCGGTTCTGCCCGAAGCAAAGATCTCTACTTCTTTTTCGCACATTTTAAAAAGCACATTTTCAAATCGCTCCTGGATGGTGTTCTTTGTGTTACCTTGCCTCTGCCAACCATTATATTTCGTTCCGTCATATTGAATCGTTATTTTGAAATTTCTCATAATTTCCTCCGTGGGACTCTATAAAATCCCCACCAAACTATGCTTTTGTAAGTCTTGCAAAGGAGCCCATTAAGGATTTTGTTCCCACATCATCAAAGACAATTTCGAGTTTCACGTCTGCTCCTGCAGGCGTAACGGATAAAATAAGTCCTTTTCCGAATTTTTTGTGCTGAACCATGTCCCCTGCTTTAAATTCAAACGCAGGCGCTTCTTCTCGCACGGGAGTCGTCTTTCTTGCCATGAGTTCGCTAAATAAATCGCTTTGCGATTTGGTCTGTCTGTGACCTACGCGAACCGCGCCTTCTTTTTGGGTTTCAATCGTTTCAACGAATTCCATCGGTATTTCGTCTAAGAATCTCGACGCTTTACTGTATGTTGATCCGCCATACATTGAGCGGCGCATCGCATATGTAAGGTGAAGTCTCTTTTTTGCACGCGTAATGCCAACATAGCAAAGGCGGCGTTCTTCTTCGATTTCTTCTTCAGAATACATCGAGCGCTGACTCGGGAAAAGTCCGTCCTCCATGCCGCACATAAACACCACGGGGAATTCAAGACCTTTTGCAGAGTGAAGCGTCATTAAAACAACGCTTTCCTGCTCTTCGTCGTAATTGTCAACATCTGCGACCAAAGCCGTGCTCTCCAAAAACTCAAATAGAGTTGGCTCTTCTGCACTTTTTTCATACTCTTCTGCAGAATGGATAAATTCCTGAATGTTTTCAATTCTCGTTTGATTTTCAACTGAGTTTTCTAAAAGGAGCATTTCCTGATATCCCGAGCGCGTATAAATCGCCTCGATGATTTTAGATGGTTCTTCCTGATTGGTATCATTTTGAATGCCGCGAATTAAACCCGTAAAGGTTTTAAGCTTTTCAGCAGTTTTTGCAAGGTCAGGAATCGTTTCTGCCATTTCCATCGCAGAAAACATACTGATGCCACGTTCTGCCGCCGCTACCGCAACCTTCTCTACCGTTGTAACCCCGATTTTACGGGACGGTTCATTTACAACGCGCATCAGAGAAATATTATCATTCGGATTAAACACCAAACGAAGATACGCAAGCAAATCTTTTACTTCTTTTCTGTCATAGAATCTCAGGCCTGCCAAAACGCGATACGGAATACCAAAACTCGAAAGCGTTGTTTCCAAAACACGGGATTGCGCATTGGTTCTGTAAAGGATTGCGCAATCAGAATACGAAAAGGCATCTGCCTTTACACATTTTTCGATTGCCTTTCCAATATAGTCTGCCTCGTCATACTCATTATCCGCTTCAAAAAGAAGGATTTTTTCTCCGTCGCCGTTTCCGGTCCAGAGTTCTTTTCCTTTTCTTCCGGCGTTATTTTTGATCACGCTGTTTGCCGCATTTAAAATATGCTGCGTAGAACGATAATTTTGCTCAAGTTTAATTGTTTTTGCGTGTTCAAATTCTTTTTCAAAGTCTAAAATGTTATTGATATTTGCTCCGCGGAATTTATAGATACTCTGGTCATCATCACCAACGACACAAATGTTTCTATATTTTCCTGCAAGCATACTCGTCAGTAAATACTGTGCGTTATTTGTATCCTGATACTCGTCTACAAATACATATTTAAACTTATTCTGATAATACGAAAGGACGTCTGCATCCAAAGAAAACAGTTTCACAACGGAAATGATGATGTCATCAAAATCGAGTGCGTTTGCTTCAAACAGGCGTTTTTGATAGAGTTTATAAAGCTCTCCGATTTTTGTCATGCGAAAATCGCCCTGATATGCGTTTAAAAAGATATCCGGCTCCATTAAGTTGTCCTTCGCGTTCGAAATTTCAGAAAGCATCGTTCTCGGCGGAAATGCTTTTTCTTCCATTCCGAGTTCTTTCATACAACGCTTGATAAGCGTTTTCTGATCGGCAGAATCATAAATTACAAAATCCGGCTGATACCCTAAAATTCCGATGTTTTTGCGCAGAATTTTCATACAAACGGAGTGAAATGTTCCAAGCCACATTCCGCTTGCGCCATCGCCTAAAATTCCTTCTACACGGTCTTTTAATTCATTTGCCGCCTTGTTGGTAAAAGTAATGGCAAGAACTTCATACGGTCTTGCCAGTTTCTGTTCTAAAAGATATGCAATTTTATTCACAACAACCGTTGTTTTTCCTGAGCCGGCACCCGCTAAAATGAGAAGCGGCCCTTCGGTTGTTAATATGGCTTCTTTTTGTCTTTCGTTAAACCGATCTAAATTCATAATTCCCTCGCAATAATCTCTTTTAATACACCAAGCGCTCTCTCAGATATTTTTTCATAGCGCTCTTTTTTGTTTTTAATACGCTCATCTAAACTATCTATAATACCAAAATTGATATTCATCGGCTGAAAATCTTTGCCTGCAAATGTTGAGATGTAGTTTGAAAGCGCTCCGGTTGCAGTTGTCGTTGGAAACACGAGCGGCTCTTTTC
>JAZRET010000136.1:0-5879 GCA_045660945.1 Congzhengia sp. | reverse complement strand
GATAGCATCCAAGACTTTTTGAACAGCCGCAGTTGTGTTCGCGTTGATGGCCGCTGTGTTCTGTGCATTCGCATAGTTCACACCGTCAATCGCACGCAGCGTCTGGCAGCAGCAGGAGTTTTGATTTGCCATAACCTGTTGCAATGTGGACGAGATGCCCAAGACGTCACGATCCAACTCCGCATATTTGTCGCCGATATAACCAGCTAAATCGTGATATACTTGGTTTGCTGTCGCAACAGATTGAGATGTGCCAGCGTTTACAGCCGCCAAAAGTTCGCGCTGATTTGCCATCGAGTTTTGGTTGTCAAAACCCTGTTGCATTTGGTTTTGTATTGCTTCGGTTCCGAATTGACCACGGTTGCCAAATCCCCAAGCATTGCCACCGCCCATCAACAAGACGATAAGCAAGATTGCGAACAGACCGCCGTCGCCACCACCAAAACCGAAACCACTGCCACCGTAAGGATAACCCCAACGGTTGCCTAACACCGCACTCATATCAGCAGGTGTCATAGGTGTAGTTTCTGCCATTGTATTTCCTTTTAGTTAGTCAACCCCGCTGAACGCAGAAGTTCCGGGGGAAGTTGATTTAAATCAAACCCACATGACTTGGCCGTGTTAAGAACGGTTTGACGCTGTTGTTCCGGCGTCTTGCCCTCCATCATTTGTCGCACGGTTGCCATCAGTGGGTGATTCGCGAATTGTCCTTGCATGTACTTATTCAGTAACGTCGATAACATTGGATTCATTTGTGACCCCTAATTTCTTTTCGATTTTTGTAATACGGTCTAGAATTTCTTGCGTGTCGGTTTTGCGCGTCTGGTCCAATTGTAAAGAAAAAGTTTTCAACTCAACCAAACCGTCGTTGTTCATACGACGCATAAAGATTTTGCCGTCACGATTGTTGATGCCGAGATATAAAGTGTTCGGCATTGGGTTAATAGTTGATAATTGCTCAGCCGTATCAACAAAGTATGATATGACCCGTGGGTCTACATGTTGCGGCAATTGCTGTATAGGCTGTGCCACCGGCTGTTGCATATATGGAGGGGTGTAATATGGGTTCATAAAAAAGCTCCTATGTTTTACATAGGAGTTATAACAAAAGGAGTTATATTACGGTAGGGTATAAAAACCGGTTGTGCCTTAGCCGGCTATAAGCCTTTCTACCGCTCTTTTATGGTACTTGAAAAGGTTGCTTTCGTCAAGTCCTAAATCAAGTGCGATGGTTGTGAACTTGGTTTTATCGTCACCAGTGTACCTCCGGATTAGAATTCTGCGTTCCGTCAAATTGTCCAACGAGTCGGTAACCCATCTGACAAAAAAATCAGGATAACGTTTGCCAAGTTTACGCAGGAATGTGTGTATGAAATAGGCATACACGACCTTTTGTTCTGTAGTATTCATTTTTTTCCTCTTCGTTTGTTGTGTATGGAAAACATACTACAGAAAAACCAAATGTCAAGAAAAAAATAACCCCCTTAAGGGGGTTACATTAAGCAATCGCGGTAATTGTCGTGACGGATTGTGTACACGCCGCATCAGAATATATCGCATCCGACACCGATGGCTCGTTCACACCGTTAGTGTTATCACTGACCCCACTTGTGTAATACAATGTGTCGTTATACACCCACGCTGTCGCCGTTGACGTGCGGTCTTTTTCTTGCCGGGTATATGTATTTCCATCTGCGCCGGTAAGCGATGTAACAAGGTCGAACAAAACCGTTGTATTTGTGCCACCGAAACCGGCTGTAACATTTGACCAAGACCCGATTGTGGATTGTATTGCCATCGGGAAATGGACAGTAACATTGGTACAATTTTGTAACATATTATTAAAACTGGTATCTCCGTAAACTGATGATAACGCATAAAACCACAGCGAAACTAAACTCCCGCATCCTGAGAATGTAGCAGCCAAACCCCAATTCCCACCAGTAACACTAGTCAATGATTCAAATTTGAATGTGGTTAGACCAGTGTTTTCAAATGTTGATGCCATTGCCCGTTGTCCTGTCGCATTTTTTAACAAAGGCATTGAAGCCGATACCAGAGTTGTTGTGTTTTTGAAAGCGGAATCAAATCCACCAGAAACAATCGTTTCTAGTGCAGGTAAAGACACAGATGTTAATTTTGTGTCATAACACATATTACCACAAGCATTAGCCGATTTTAATTTGTTCAAATTTATATAATTTAGATTAGTTTGCCTAAATGCTTCGGCCAATGCCCCACTTGAACTTACTGTTTCCAGATTTGACAAATCAACACTTTCTATACTACTATTACGACATACATATTGTAAAGCATAACTGTCCAAACTCGTAACTCCACTCAAATTTAATGTTTTAATATTTGAATATTCAAACATAGCAGACATCCCGTATGATTGTACAGTTTTTATGGATGACATATTTATATTTGGTTGACTAAATAATGCGCCAGAATACGCTCGATTTAATCCGTTACTTGAAATTTCCGTAACACCGGTTAAGTCTATAAAACTTGTAACACCATTTGAACTCAACACCCCACTCGCATTCACCGCTTTTTCAACATAATACGCCGGTGCTGTTGTTGGCACATTCACATCTGCGGTTGCGTAATTCGTAACATCGTGCGTGCCGTTTGTGGTTATCTGAATTGTCCCTGTCGGTGTTGTTCCACCGCCCGCTACAACTTGATTTATAATAGGCATCTTTCACTCCTTTATAGCATTACCACATTCACGGACAAGTCCGCCGTTGGTGTTGTTGAACATGTAAACGTAAGCGTTCCCGCCGCTTGTGCCGAGCAGATAATACCCGCACTTGTATACGCACTTTGGTCTGTCGGGTCTGGCGATACCAACACAATACCTGTCGCTGTCATACCAGTTACGGAAACCGTTTGCGTACCGGCGTTCCAATCCGCCGCCGCAAGTGTGATGGTCGTGTTGACCTTTGTCAGACGGGCGGTTGGGATGGTGCCGTCAGAACTCATAAGTTTATAAGTTCCACTAGAACTTATTGACGTCCACAATGTCACCCAAAAAGTCCCTTTTTCATTTTCAGTTCTAATAGGGGTTGGGTTTGCGTATCTACCAATACATATTGTTCCAAACGGCACTGCGCCACTGCTAGTATAACCACCAATGGTAATACCGTTTTCTGCACCGCCAGCCGCATACCACCCAATAGCGATTTCGTTTTGTACATTTGTGCCTTGCGATAAATTACCAATAAATATGCTACTATTTCCACTACTTGTTGCACCACCGACAGAAATGGTGTTACTACCAGACGCAGACCCAGACCCAATTACAAGAGAACCAACACCAGTCGCATTGTTCACTAACGGTTTATTACTCCAACTCGCATTTGTTCCATCTGTCGTCAAGAACTTACCGCTTTGTCCGGTCTGCGATGGCAAGCCGCCTGTCACATCAGAAAGCAACGCCAACGAATCATTGTTGTATGCTGGACGTGTGCCGGAGCCTTCAAGTTTTAATGCCGATGTCGAACCCCCAATGTGAATCGTGGACGCATCACGATACAACATTGTGTAATTTGTTCCGCCGGTATTGTTTTTAATACTCGTTGTACCAGACAAAGTGATGTCGCCACTAAACGTTTTCATCCCAGATATGGTTTGCGCAGTGTTTGTGCTCACAAGATTAGTCGGACGATTTATCAAATCCGAATAATCGCCGGTAGTCGCAACCGTTGCCAAATCGCTGGGTTCAACATAACTTACGTCCGTCAGCACCGACAGTTCGTTGGCACCGATAACACCACCTTGAACCGCGGCATCGTATTGTGCCTCGGTCAATTCATTAATGTTTAAGTTTTTTACTTTTGTACTCGTTGGCATTTTATCACTCCGTTATATATTTCCAATTATACCCTCCGGCCGTTTTTAATATTCCTTTGCAACATTTTGATATGTTCCAAATATTTGTTTTTCGCTTTGCGTCACCAATAGAATCAAACACGGCAATTATTGAACCGTTTAACATTTGACACACACGCACAGGGATGTTGGCCGACGATTTGTTAAGTACATTGTGTGCGTGTATTATATTTTCTATTGGCGAAACCCACTCCAGGTTCTCTACTCTGTTGTCGTCTTTTATGCCGTTTTTATGGTTCACTTGAGGTTTGTTTTGCGGATTAGGAATAAACGCTTCGGCGACCAATCTGTGCACTTGTTTGTGGTGCAAAATATTGTTTTTTAATAATATCACACGTTTATAACCCCGCAAATTTTCCTCCCGACAAATTGTATCTTGTTTGGGCCGACGACCGCACATTTTTGATAATGATTTCACACGCCCCAAATTTGACACTTGGTACAATCCTTCATAACCATTAATATGTTTCCAAACTTCTTTCATTAATTCTCCGTTGCTGGTAAATCGAATGACAATTGTGTGTGTGTTCCACCAAAATCAGGATAACCCGTTAATGAAGAAATTACTGTGCTCCCTAATGCCGGGTTTAAGTTCATTGGAAAATGAATCATGCAATCCGTAACACCAGATAACATATCACGGAATTGGTCTGTGTTCGAACCAAAACTCGTAGACTTTAATGCTCCAAAACTTATGCTCATTATTCCAGAACTTACAAAAGCTTGATAAAATGCATCAGACGCAGTAATTGAATCCAATTTTGGGAACGAAATAGAAGTCAAATACAAACACGAACTAAATGCATTATTAAATGTATTTGTCCCAGAAATACTCTCTAAAGAACTAAAGTCTATGCTTGATAACGCACTGTTAGAAAACATGTTTCGGCATGTATAATACATCGCAACAGACTCCAAAGCAGAAAGGTCTACCGTTGTAACTTTTGATGATGAAAACATGTATTCACACGCGTTATTGGCCGATATCGTTTTTAAGTTGGGCGCAGAAAAACCGGTTATGGTAGAATTGCTAAACATTCTCAAACAAGCGGATTCCCCCAAGATGCTAGTCAAATCACTAAATGTTGCCGTCCCTGTTATGTTTGTGTTATAATAATAAGCATATGCCAACACATGTTGCCCAATTCCAGTAAACCCACTTAATTGAACCAAACGCGACGTGGTTCTTGAGTGCATTAAATTTCCGTTCGGGAGAACACCTAATTCTAAATACGGTTCTGATACAGATGGCACACTTACCGTCACCGACGAATATCCATCGTAATTATCGGACGACGCGTTATATGTTCCGTTTACCGTTACCGTTTTAGTGCCAAGCGATGGTGGTACAATTACTTCTTTCACAACCGCTGGAACCGCGTTAGTTTTTGTTGTGCCAATTACTAATTTTGCCATTATTCGTTACCCCCCCAAACTCTAAATGTTACAGCAGTCGCTATATCCCATGAAACATCACTGCCGTCTGTGGTTAAAAATTCTCCCGCATGCCCAGTTTGTGTTGGAAATACCGCGCCACCACCACCGGCATCCAAATCTATTGTTGTGTTTCCACTTTGGTTCGTGGTGAATGTGCCTTTCAAAACGCCGCCCTGATTGACGGTGATTGTTCCGTTGCCAACCGTCGGTATTGTTGGCTTGTTGAGCAAATCATTGTAATTCCCCGTAGTTGCTACCGTTGCCAATACTGGGGTGCCCGTTAAATCATTATACAAACCGCTTGTCGCGACAGTTGCAAATGTTGGTTTGTTTGTAATGTCGCTCCAATCAACACTTGCCAACCCAGAATCTAACGCAATTGTTGCGCTACCGGTTTGGTTTAATGTAAACGAACCTTTGGTCACACCGCCCTGTGTAATTGTAATTGTGCCGTCACCAATTGTCGGTGTGTTGATTAAGTCATTATAATCACCGGTGGTCGCCACGGTCGCAAATGTCGGCACATTGATTAAATCATTATAATC
>JAZRET010000135.1:0-1790 GCA_045660945.1 Congzhengia sp. | reverse complement strand
AAGGATTTACCGGAAACTGCAACACGAAGCGGCCATAAGATAAGACCGTTTTTCACTTCAAGTTTTGCAATAAGTTCAAAGAGTGCTTCGTGAATTGCATCGTAGGTCCAATCAGAAAGACCTTCTAAAACAGGAAGAATTTCTTTTAAAGAATCTAAAGAATTTTCTTCGTTTGTCTTCATCTTTTTATGGCAATAAAGTTCCGGTGAATATTCAGGAAGTGTATCAAAAAAGTCAATCTGCTCCGGAATATCAGATAAAATTTCGCATCTCTGATGAAGAAGGTCGGAAACCTTTTTGGTGTCAATGCTTTCGTTTTTAATTGCTTCTTTGATATAAGGAAGCGCGAGTTCATGGAATTCTTCAGAGGACATTTTTCTGATATATTCTCCATTTAACCAGTTTAATTTCTGCACGTCAAAAATCGCAGGAGATTTACTGATGCCTTCTAAATTAAACGCTTTTATGAGTTCGTCCATCGTAAAGATTTCCTGCTCACCGCCGGGACTCCAGCCGAGGAGTGCAACATAGTTAATGATGGCATCTTTTAAATAACCTTTATTGATAAAGTCTTCATAAGATGCATCGCCATCACGCTTGCTGAGTTTTTTGTGCGCGTCTTTCATAACAGGCGAACAGTGAATGTATTTCGGGATTTCCCAACCGAACGCTTCATATAAAAGATTATATTTCGGCGTCGAAGAAAGATATTCATTACCACGGATGATGTGCGTAATATTCATCAAATGGTCGTCGATAACATTTGCAAAGTTATATGTCGGAAGGCCGTCAGATTTTAAAAGTACGTTATCGTCGAGTGTCGCGTTATCTACGGTAATCTTACCGAAGATTTCGTCTTCAAAAGAGGTTGTGCCTCTTCTCGGAATCTTCTGGCGGATTACGTACGGTACGCCTGCTTTAATTTTTTCTTCAATTTCTTCTTTTGAAAGTTTCGCACAGTGACCGTCGTACTTCGGCATAACCTTTGCGGCTTCCTGCTTCGCCCTGAGATCATCGAGTCTTTCTTTATCGCAGAAGCAGTAATATGCGCCGCCGAGTTCTACCAATTTTTCTGCGTATTCTTTATAAATGTTTCTTCTTTCACTCTGAACATAAGGACCAAAGTCGCCGCCAACATCGGGACCTTCATCGTGGATAAGGCCTGTTTCTTTCATGGTTCTGTAGATTAAATCTACTGCGCCATCAACATAGCGTTCCTGGTCTGTATCTTCAATTCTTAAGATAAAATCCCCACCGTTGGATTTTGCGAGTAAGTATGCATAAAGCGCAGTACGCAAGTTACCGATATGCATATATCCGGTCGGACTGGGGGCAAATCTTGTTCTAACTTTTGTCATCTTTGGTTCTCCTAACTATAGTTCTTTATTACTATCTATTTTATACCAATTTCCGCATAAAATCAAGTCTATTTTATAAAAAAAGGAGGTGTTCTACGAGTTTTGCGCAGAACACCTTTTTTATTTAACGCACCTTTTCGGCGTATTTATTATTTACAACTTTTTCAAACGGCGCACGTTTAGAAAGTTCTCCTGCGCTTTCCATAATTGTCTGTAATTTGTCAAAAGATTCTTTTGTCATAGTGGGCTCTGTTTTCCACACATCGATATCTTTATAACGTTGTACAACTGTGGTTGTGATTTCAAGGTCAGTATCCGGGAAAGAATCTAAAATGACTTTTGCAACTTCTTCTGCTGAATGTTCATTTACCCAAACCATACCTTTATAAATTGCGTTTGTGAATCTTTGAATTAAGTCTTCGTTTTCGCCTA
>JAZRET010000134.1:0-2813 GCA_045660945.1 Congzhengia sp. | reverse complement strand
CCGTATGTCACACTCATAAATGCAGGCTTTAATTTCGCAATTTCTTCCGTTGCTGTTTTTACACTCTCAAAAAGCGTGTCGTTTTTCGGCGGAAACACCTCAAAAGACAACGACAACTCCTGTTTTTTTAAAAGTTCACTTAATTTCATTCTCTTTCCCTCTACATTTAAATCGTTGTAAGATATTCTTCTATGAAGCGCGCAACCGTTGCACCATCTGCCACAGCGGTTGCAATTTGTCTGACCGGTTTTGTGCGCACATCCCCCACTGCAAAAACGCCGGGGTGGTTCGTCCGCGTGGTTTCGTCTGCAATAACATATCCGTTTTCATCAAGTGCAATTTGCCCTTTGATTAATTTTGTTTCCGGACTTCTGCCAATACTGATAAATACGCCATCTATCAAAATTTCTTTTTCTTCGCCATTTAAGATGTTTTCTACTTTGATACCTTTTATTTTATCGTCGAACAAAAACTCGGTCACTTTACTGTTCCACACAAATTCCACGTTTTCTGTCTGCATCAAAGGTTCGTGGTAGAATTTTTCTGCGCGAAGACGTTCCCGACGGTGCACCAAAAAGACCTTTTTACAAACTTTAGAAAGAAGTAGCGCATCTGCTGCTGCAGAATTACCGCCGCCGATAACGGCTACGGTTTTTCCGCGGAATAGCATGCCGTCACACGCGGCGCAGTATCCCACACCTTTCCCGATTAATGCTTCTTCATTGGGAATACCTAAATGCTTATGCTCTGCTCCGGTTGCGATGACCACTGTTTTGGAATGGTATATTCCTGCCGATGTTTCCACCGCTTTGGTTTCACCCGAAAGTTCCACCGACAACACTTCTGCCTGAAGCGTCTTTGCTCCAAAACGCTCAGCACCTGTCTGCATTTTAAACCCCAACGTGAATCCGTCAACGCCTTCATCAAAGCCCGGATAATTATCAATCTGCATTGTTTGTGTCATCTGCCCGCCGGCAGAAAACTTTTCGATCACAAGTGTTTTTAGCCCCGCACGCGCACAATAAAGCGCCGCGGTGTATCCCGCCGGGCCACCGCCAATAATAATGGTATCCAGTATTTCACTCATATGTGCGCTCCTTTCTGTGCCAAAGGCAAAACAGCCGCATCAAACAGACGCGGCTTTCGCTTTTTCAATCATTTCAACAATCTGATTTTTTGGTTTTGCTCCCACGCTTTGCTCTACGATTTCACCATTTTTAAAAATAAATAACGAGGGAATGCTCATTACCTGAAACTGAAGGGCGAGTTCTCCTTCTTCATCTACATTTACTTTGCCCACTTTAATTTCCGGCATTTCTTCTGCGATTTCATCGACAATCGGAGAAACCATTCTGCACGGTCCGCACCAACTTGCCCAAAAATCGACTAAAACGATTTTTTCACTATTTAATACTTCTTGTTCAAAGTTGTTTTTTGTAATTTCAATAACTGCCATCATCTGTTCCCCCTTACAATTTTCTTTTTTATTATTTTATCATTTTTAAAAAAATATGTCAACAAAAAGAAGCGAAAAGAGGTGGACGGAAAATAGCACAGATTGGACAAACTGAGCAAAAGCAAAGTTTTTTGCTTTTGGTTACCCGAAGTCGTACATAAGTACGACGAGAGGCGAAGTTTGTTCAAAACACAAGGCACAAAAAAAAGAAGAAATTCATCAAAAGATGAATTTCTCCCAAAAATTATTTTTGTTTTAATTGGCAAATATCGTTTAAAGATTCATTATATCTTTTCTTTGCCTTGTGTGGTGTGTGCATTTTGCTACACCGTTTAGGTTATTTAATTGCAATAAATGCTTTCTTTTCAGAAGATTCGTAAGCTGCTTCTACAACTTTCTGATCTAAGATTGCGCTTTCTGCAGTTACCGGAGGTTCTGTATCATTGATAATTGCATCGCCGAACTGTTCTACCTCTTTGGTATACATATTGCCAAGCGGTGTGCCCTCGAGTGAAAGCGGAACGATTTCGCCTCTATCCTGGTTTGCATCATATGCCAAAGAATCATCACTGATTAACACCTGAACGGAGCCAACTTCAGCCTGTGCTAAAGTACCGGATGCAACAATGCTTCCTTTTGTTCCGTAGATTTCAAGTTTTGCAACAGATGCTGCATCCGGAATGTTGAAGTTAGAATCAACATAAGCGATAGAACCGTTATCCATCTTCATAATGAGGCCTGAAGAATCGTCTACTTCGTAGTTAAATGTCTGTGTCTGGTTAAAGGCTACAACTTCTGTTGCCTTAAGACCGCTTAAGTACTGAAGAAGGTCGATTACATGGATACCCATGTCAACTAAAGCGCCACCGCCGGAAAGGGCTTTTTTCTGTCTCCAAGCGCCTTCAATATCCGGATACCAGCAGGTAAACTGACCACGCATAGAAACAATCTCACCGATTTTTCCTTCTGCGATAATTTCTTTGATTTTCTGATGATAACCATGGAAGCGCATTAAGAAACCAACGCCTAATTTCACGCCGTTTTCGTCACAAGCTTTTTTAATATCTTCTGCATCTTCTACAGAAAGAGCCATCGGCTTTTCGAGTAAGATATGTTTCTTTGCTTTTGCCGCTGCAATCGCCTGTTCTTTATGGAAGAACACGGGAGATGCAATGTAAACTGCTTCGATTTCGTCCTGGGCTAAGATTGCTTCATAATTGTCGAACGCATACTTTGCATTATACTTTTCTTTTACCGCTTCTGCAACAGCAAGGTTTGCATCCATAACAGAAACGAGTTCAAC
The DNA here is from genome assembly GCA_045660945.1 of Congzhengia sp. GTDB lineage: Bacteria > Bacillota > Clostridia > UBA1381 > UBA9506 > Congzhengia. The sequence goes on along the minus strand of JAZRET010000134.1, from coordinate 54 downwards.
GTTGTTTGCGAGCATCATGCCCGGAATGGTTTTTCTGTCAGCAATACCGCCGCA
>JAZRET010000133.1:0-8304 GCA_045660945.1 Congzhengia sp. | reverse complement strand
TTATAAAAGCGACTGACGCAGTTTGCGTCACTCGCTTTTGCGTTTTTCGCCCCTTTAGTCATATTGCTTGTGCAAAGTGCATAAAAATACGATAAAAATCTTGTTAAATATATATCCTTTGACGGAAAAGGAATTTTGCCACATGACGTCGAAGATAAAATTATAAGGGGATTTTTTCTCTTAAGAAAGAAAGATAAAAAAGGGGGACTCAGAATGTACGATTTTAAAACAAGAGATATCAGAAATGTATGTCTCATTTCACACGGAAATGCCGGCAAAACAACGCTTTGCGAAGCACTTTTATATAAAACCGGCGCAATTGACAGACGCGGTAGAATCACAGAAGGAAATACCGTTTCCGACTATGATCCCGAAGAAATTAAACGTAAAATTTCGATTTCCACAACGGTTCAGCCGCTTGAATGGAAGGGTGTTAAAATCAACATTATAGACACTCCCGGATACTCTGATTTTATTGGAGAAATGATTGAAGGCGTTCGTGTAAGCGGCAGTGCAATTATTATGGTCAGTGGAAAATCGGGTGTCAGCGCAGGAACCGAAAAAGCATGGAAGATGGCAAAAATTAAGGATATCCCGGTTATCTTCCTGGTGAACAAGTTAGATGAGCCACGCGCTGATTTTGGGCGTGTAGTAGGGGAATTAAAAAATACATTTGGCAAAACTGTTGCTCCTCTTATGCTTCCCATTAAAGAGGGAGACGAACTGATCGGGTTTGTAAATGTTGCAGAAATGAATGCAAGACTGTTTACAGCCGATGGCAAATATACAACTGCCGATATTCCGGAACATATGTTGGAGTTTGCCAATGAACACCGTGAAATGTTGCTTGAGGCGGTTGCTGAAACAAATGAAGAATATATGGAAAAATATTTTTCCGGAGAACCGTTTACAGACGAAGAAATCAACTATGCAATTAAGTACGGTTTAAAATATGGTACAATGGCAGCAGTTCTTTCCAGTTCCGTTGCAAAAGGTATTGGTGTGGAATTTTTACTCGATGCCATCGTAAAATATCTTCCCGCTCCGGACGAAGTATTCCTGCACCGTGCAACATACAAAAACGGTCAGGTTCCATTTGAAATTGTTTGCGACAAAGACGGCGAATTAATTGTTCGTATCTTTAAAACGGTGGTTGACCCGTATTATGGTCAGCTTTCCTACTTTAAAGTGATGTCCGGTACGATTACAGCAGATTCTGTAGTTTACAACGCCGACAAAGAAAAACAGGAAAAAATCAGTAAACTCTATGTGGTTCGCGGTAAAAAACTTATCGAAGTTCCAAAACTTCATGCAGGGGATATTGGTGCCGTTACGAAACTTGCCGTTACAGAAACCTGCGATTGTCTGTGTTCGGAAAATAACCCTGTAATTATGCCGAAGTTTGTGTTCCCAAAACCGGTGCTTTCGATGGCAATTGTGCCGAAAGCAAAGGGGGACGAAGATAAAATCAATGCAGGTCTTAAAAAACTTATGCAGGAAGACCCGACGATTCATGTATACAGAAATCACGAAACGCATCAAACCATCATTGAGGGTATGGGCGAACAGCATTTAGATGTAGTGCTTTCAAAACTACAAAATAAATTCTCTGCCGGCGCAGAATTGATTGAACCGAAAATTCCTTACCGCGAAGCAATTCGCAAGACGGTGGAAGCAGAAGGAAAGCATAAAAAACAGTCCGGTGGTCACGGTCAGTACGGTCACGTAAAAATGCAGTTTGCACCCGGCGAAGGAGAAGGACTCGTTTTTGAAGAAAAAGTCTTTGGCGGAAGCGTACCGAAGAACTACTTCCCAGCGGTTGAAAAAGGCGTTTTGGAAAGTATGACGCAGGGTGTTCTAGCAGGCTTCCCGCTTGTAAATCTAAAGGCAACGCTTTTAGATGGCTCATACCATCCGGTCGATTCTTCGGAACTTGCATTTAAGATGGCGGCAAACCTTGCGTATAAAGCGGCAATTCCGCAGGCAAACCCCGTAATTTTGGAACCAATCGGTTCGCTTTCTGTAACAGTTCCCAATGATTATACAGGTGACGTCATCGGTGATTTAAATAAGCGTCGCGGCAGGATATTGGGAATGACACCGCAGGACGGTAATGAAACACTCGTTGAGGCAGAAGTTCCGATGGCTGAAATGGGACGCTATGTAGTAGACCTTCGCGCCGCAACGAACGGACGTGGCGAATTTACATTCGTATTTGAACGCTATGAACAGGCACCGCCGGATGTGCAGGAAAAGGTTATAAAGGAAAACAACGCATAATAACGTGGGCGTAGCAAAATACACACGCCACACAACAACCAATAAATTTTTAACTCCCGTATGGAAATTCCATACGGGAGTTTTTTTGTTTGCGCAGTTGGACAAAGTAATATTTTAAAATGAACACACATAGAATGTACAAACCTGTCCAAAAAGGAGCGAGAATATGGAACGAGTTCGAGAAACGAGGGGAGCACGTCTTAAGCAGCGCCCGACAATGCCGAAAAAGAAAATGAGTAGTATGATTAAGACACAAGTCATCGTATGTGTACTCATCTATATATTTTGTTTATTTATTCACTTTTCGCCTGCAGACCAAAACACAGTGATAAAAAACAGCATCTCACTCATCTTGAATCAAAACACAAACCTGAAACAAACGTGGGAGTCATTTTTAGAAACTGTGAAAAAAGAGCCTGCCTTAGAAACGCTTTCGCCCGTTTCAGAAATGATAGCGCCGGTATCCGGAACGATACAAAAGGACTTTGGGATTCAGGATGCAGAGAAAGAAAAATTTCATTACGGCATTTCACTTTTAGTGGAAGAGAATGCATCTGTAGTAACGGTATCTGACGGTGAAATCACGGAGGTTGCAACAAGTGAAGATTATGGCACATTCGTGTGTGTTCGTCATAGCGAAGAAATCACAACGCTTTATGCAAACCTTGACGAAGTTCTCCCGAATATTGGAGATAAAGTCACAAAAGGCCAACCGATTGCAAAGGTTAGCGGCACGCTTTTGTATTTTGAGCTGAAAAAAGGAGACACCTATTTAGATCCAACAGAGTTTATAGACTTTCATAAGGAGAAGAAATGATTCGGATTACACGTTTTTTTTACATTCATATCCTAATCGTTCCAATGGCAATTCTAGCCTATTGCGTTGGAAGCACGCACACATTTTTTGTTACATATTCCGTCGTGCTTGTCCACGAGTTAAGCCACGTGCTTTGTGCGTTGGCGTTAAAAGTGCAAGTAAAAAGTATCGTGCTAATGCCGTTTGGGATGGCGGTGCGAATGCCTTCGAATCTTATGAAGTTTCCAAAAAAAGAAATACTAATTGCGCTTTCCGGACCTTTTTCCAATGTCTTGATGCTTGTTTTTGCGTATCTACTTTCACGTGCACAGATGATAACGGCAAACCTGTTTTTGTTCTATGTTGCAAATATATCTGTGCTTTTATTAAACTTAATTCCCATACCGCCTTTAGACGGGGGACGTGTGGCGCGTGCCGTTTTATTTCATTACTTTGGGATTGCGCAAGGCGTAAAATGTATGAAAGTACTTTCGAAAGTGTGCATTGTTTTTCTGTTGGGATTAGGCATTCTTGCCGCAGTTCTTTCGCGCGGAAATCTGAGCCTTCTTATCATTTGTGCCTTTTTAATCTATAGTCTGGCAGAAGAAAAAAGAAATAGCGAAATTTTAGTGATGCGCTCTTTCCTTTATGAAAAAGAACGCTTAAATAAAAGCGGTATGATTCCTGCAAAGCATATTTTGATGCAGGAAGACGTACCGCTGAAAACATTTTTAAGGAAACTCAATTACAGTTCCTTTTATTTGGTGACGGTGGTGGATAGCGCCTTATCTCCGTTAGTTACGGTGACGGAAAGTGATGTCGTGCGCGCTGTTTGTAAGAAAGGCTATGGAATTAAAGCAAAATCACTTATGTCAAAAGGAGATAAATAAGCGCAATTTCTAAAAGTCTGTCATCTGATTTAGAGGTCAACAGAAGCCACAAAAGCGCAAGGAGGACGAGGGTGTCGGAATTGGTTTCAAAAAGCGCATGTGATTTGTGGAATGAAGAAGGATGATCGTCGTAACAAACAGGCGAGGTTTCTTCGTCGGCGTGCTCTGCGTGCAGAATTTCCCGTTCCTCCATTAATGGTTCTATTGGGTGCTCCGGCGTAAAGGGTTTTGGCTCTTTTCGGATGGGAGCACTGAAATTGTTACTTGCGTTATAATAATTTGTGACCATAATTCTCTCCTTTTAAAGTTTCAAATCTTTTAAAAGATCAGATTTTCCGGCAACTTCCGCCATTTTTGCAATGCGAAGAAGCCGGAGCGCACTGTCGATTTTTGGTTGTTTATCCGGACTTAAAAATGGTTTTAAACTGGAAAGGAGGCGAGCCCTGTCATCTTCTCCCTGCACCGATGAAAGGAGCGATTGAATGCTTAAAAGAGATTCGAGTCCTTCCGGATTTTTGGATGGATTGATAGAGGGTTTTGACACATCAGAGGTTTCTTTTAAAGGCGCATCTTCTGTTTGTGTCTTCTCACTGAGTCCCAAAGAAGATAACGCTTTCGATATTTTTTCTTCGGGATTATCACCTAACATCGAAAGTAAAGAATTTAAAAGTTCTCCATTATCTTCAGCCACAACTACCCCCTCCTTTATAAATTTTTATTGATTTCTTCTGCGATTTTCTGATTGTTTTTTGCGTTTTCAATGAGTTGATTTAAGTCGATATTTTTTACCTGATTCGTAAGACCGAGTTGCGCAATTAATTTTTCTGCTTTTTCCGAATCAACGTTCTGCAGAAGGTCGGCCAAACTTCCGTCGGATGCTTTTTTCTTGATTTCCGCCAGTGTTTCTTTGTTTACGGATTTTAAAAAGTTACTGAGAGAATTTGGCATAGAGATGCCCCTTTCTTTTTTTAAAGTTACTTCATTATATGCTAAAAACGCAAAAATTTTCCTTGTCACGTGAAGTTTTTCTCGGCATAAAATGTAGTAAATAAAAGAAAGCAGGGATTTCATTGATTTATTTAGATAATGCTGCAACGACGGCGAAAAAGCCGCGTTGTGTTTATAAAGGAATACAGGAATTATACAATAACGGCGCAAGCGCCGGACGAGGCGGCTATAAAGCCGCACTTTTTGCAAGCGAGGCGATGTTTGAAACAAGAAGCACGCTTGCGGACTTTTTCCATGTCGAAAGCCCGGAGAGGATTGTGTTTGCACAAAATACTACACAGGCGCTCAATACCGCAATCCGTGGCATTTTAACCTATGGAGATCACGTAATATTTTCTTCGATGGAGCATAACTCCGTTGTGCGTCCGATTAAGATGATGGAGCAGGAAAAGAAAATCACAGTGAGTATGCTTTCGGCAGAAAAAGATGGCACGGTTGATGTGGAAAACCTACGAAATTTAATTCGCCCTGAAACGAAACTCATATGTCTTACGCATTCGTCAAACGTATGCGGCGCCATCAATGATATAAAAAAGGCACAGGAAATCGCGCGGGAAAAGAATGTTTATCTGTTGGTAGATGCGGCACAAAGTGCCGGAACAATTGATATTTGCGCAAAAGAGTATGATATGGTCGCATTTCCGGGTCACAAAGGATTAATGGGGCCGTTCGGGACGGGCGGTTTATATGTGCGTGAGGAAATCATACTCTCGCCGCTTCTCTCCGGCGGTACGGGAAGTCTTTCGGAAAACTTACTTCAGCCTGATATTATGCCCGATAGACTCGAGAGTGGTACGCAAAATGTATCGGCGCTTTTTGGATTAAAATGTGCTGTAGATTTTATCCATACAATTGGAATCGAAACCATTCGCCAAAAGGAAGAAAGTCTGCTTAAGATGTTTGAAGAAAGGGTGCGCAATATGCCGAATGTTACGGTTTACGGAAACGACAACAAAACGGCGATTTGTGCGCTCAATATTTCGGGAAAAGACTGCGTTGAAGTCGCACAAATTTTAGATGAAAAATATGATATTGCGGTAAGGAGTGGTTTACACTGCGCATATCTTGCACACAAAACGCTGGGAACAGAAAAAACAGGGACGGTGCGTTTCAGTTTTGGATTTTTCAATACTCCCAAAGAAGTACTGCGTGCGGCGGATGCGCTTTATGAAATTTCCAAAGGTGTAATTGTATAAACGTACGTTTCTTTGGAAAAATATGTTTATCCTGTCAAAATAAAATTATTGACTTTAAAGCGCATGAATAGTATAATTGTCATGTGTAGGTTTTACTTTTAGTAAAATCGAGCACTTGCATTTTCATGGGGATGCAATGGTTTCGACGGGAATGGTGAACACGCGAGAGCGGGTAGTGGTGCGGAGCCACTTTAAAATCCGCAACTTTAAAAATAATCGACAAATACGATTTAGCTTACGCTGCCTAATTAAGGCGGCTGTCTCGCCTGCGGTTACCGCGCTGCAGGGCCGGGGCATCATTTTGCGGTGAACGTGAGCAGTCAAAGCTTTGAGACTGCCATGACTTATGAAGCTACTAAAGCATAAGGTTTGTTTGTGGGCCTTATGCGGAGGGAATGTTTAACCACAAACTGCACCCGGAGTGCTTGCGTCGGAAGCGTTTTCGGACAGGAGTTCGACTCTCCTCATCTCCACCAAATAAAAAAGGGATACCTGAAAAGGTATCCTTTTTTTATTTTATAGAAGAGAGTCGAACTCCGGTAGGCACGAGCGGTTAAGGAAAACAGTTCGGTGAACTGTTTTGTGAGCGAGTGGTGCGGCACGGGTACCGAAAGCCGAACGGCTTTGGGTCGGGACGCAGGTGTGTGCGCAGCACACGGACTCTCCTCATCTCCACCAATAAAAACAGGGTACCACACGGTACCCTGTTTTTTATAATCTTTAATGCATGAGCTGAATATATTCGTGTAAATTTTCGATTTCAATCTCTTCTGCGCCTTCTTGCTTTTCGCCGTCTAAAGACCAATCCATATCAGCACTTGCGTGGATTTTGATATTGCTTCCACTGCGAAGCGTAATCATTTTGGAATCGTATTTTTGATTGGTGAGTGCAAAGAGGCATTCGCCCAATTCTTGTAAATCTTTTGGGGCACGAACGAGTAGAATCTCAAATTTTCCGTCCGACATATCGACCAAATCGGGACTTAAGGTGAGAATTCCGCCGACGGTTACGGAGTTACAGATTGCGCCAAAAAGGTAATCATCTTCTAATACGTCACCGTCAATTTCTAGGCGAACGTGTTCCTTTCGGATGTTGGAAAGTTCCTGAATTCCGGACAAGAGATACGCAACATGTCCGAATGCATTTTTGATATTTTGCGGTGTGTTATAACTTGTTTTTGTAAACATACCGAAGGAAGCCACGTAACAGAAATATTGTCCGTTAAATTTTCCAATATCATATGCTTTGGGGATTCCGTCAATGATCTGATTTGCCGCCTTGATAACATCTGTCGAAAGATGCAACGAATTTGCAAAATCGTTTGTGGAGCCGGCAGGGATGTACCCAATCGGTACCTTTATACCATTGGCGGTAAGTCCTGTAATGGTTTCGTTCATTGTTCCGTCACCGCCGCAACAAACAATCAAATCGACTTTTTTCCCGAACAGTTTAATCGCTTTTGTAACGTCTGTCTGGCAGGAGGTTACATATACGCGGACATCGTAATCTGCACGATTAAATAATGAAATAATTTCAGTTAAGTTTTTCGCGGCTTTCTTTGTTCCGGCGATGGGGTTTAAAATCAGTAAAAGTTTCTTCATTGTTTCAACCGCCTTTTTTGGGTTATAAAATTGCTTTTCTTAAATCTTCGGGAGATTTAGAGGAAAGATATCCCGGCGCGATGTCAAACACGGTTTTACAACCTTTTTGGCCTTCTTTTTGCATCTTGTATGCTGCGCGTGCATAGGCAACTAAGACAGAGGCTGTAAATTCGGGGTTTGAATCGAGTTTTAGGCTGTATTCAATGATGTGTGTGTGTTCTTTATTTAAACCTGTTTTGCCGCTACGGATGACAAATCCACCGTGGGGAATTCCGCTGTGGTCACGGTTTAATTCTTCCTGCGTGATAAAATGTACCGTGGTGTCGTAATCAGCAAAATAGTTTGGCATCGTTTTGATTTCTTCTTCGATTCTTTTTAAATCGGCGCCGTTTTCCGCTACAACAAAGCATTCTCTTGTATGCTTTTCGCGAGTGGAAAGTGTGGGAGCAGAACCGGATCTTACGGCAGTGAGAGCGTCTTCTACCGGGATGGTATACTGCTTTGCATCTAATACGCCGTCAATTCTTCTGAT
>JAZRET010000132.1:0-2631 GCA_045660945.1 Congzhengia sp. | reverse complement strand
TTTGTTCCGTCTAGATCTTTCCATGTGAATGTATCTTCAGCAGAAACAGTCATCGGCACTAATAAACCGAAAAGCATCACGCAGCATACAACTGCGGATAATAGTTTCTTCATACTATTCTTCCTCTCTTTTTTCCTCATTTCTTATAATAATTACCCAACATACATGATACATGTACACTATAATATTACCAAACTGATTTAGAAAAGTCAACCATTTTTTTTGAGAATTTTTCGAATTTTTTTGACAAAATCACGAAAACCCAAGATGGTGTGTAGTGGAATTTGAAATGCTACTTTATAAAGTGTTCTCATGCAAAAAATTTTTTCTTCTTCGCGTCTTGCATAAATATTTTTTCTGTGATAGTATATATAATATATTTAAGGAAGAAACTCGGGTCAGGAGGAATCACTTTGGAACAAAATAAAGATGCGCATTTTGAGCGGATGACCGAAGCACCCGTGGGAAAACTCATCGTTTCCCTCGCCGTGCCGACCGTAATCAGTATGCTCGTAAATAATATTTATAATATGGCAGATACGTTTTTTGTCAGCAAGCTCGGAACAAGCGCTTCCGGTGCGGTGGGCATTGTTTCAACACTCACGTTAATTTTACTCACCTTTGGACTCATGTTCGGTCACGGGGCAGGAAGTCTTATCTCCCGCGCTTTAGGTAGCGGCGAAGACAAGCGCGCAAGCGTGCTTTCCTCCACCGCATTTTTCTCGGCACTTTTTGTCGGCGCGTTAGTCTCTGTTCTGGGACTTTTATTTTTGGATCCTTTGATGCGCCTTTTAGGAAGCACCGAAACCGTGCTCCCCTTCTCCAAAGCCTACGGGTTTTATATCCTCCTCGCCGCGCCGTTTACTGCGGGAAGTTTCGTTCTAAACAATATTATGCGTTATGAGGGAAAGGCACGTCTTGCAATGATTGGCCTTACCACGGGGGCCATTTTAAATATTCTGCTCGACCCCGTTTTTATTTTTGGATGCAATATGGGCAGCCACGGCGCAGGGTTTTCTACGGCCTTAAGTCAAGTCATCAGTTTCTTTATTCTGCTTTTCTTTTACGTTTCCGGAAAAACGCACTGCCGGATTTCCTTTCGTGCTTTTCTTTCACGCGAGATTTTGCCTATTTTAAAAAACGGACTTCCCACGCTCTCGCGCCAGGGAATGAATATGGTGTCTTCTATCTTACTCAACAGAAGCGCCGCTTTTTACGGTGACACGGCACTCGCCGCCATCGCCATTGTAAACCAGATTTCAAACTTCATTTTATCCATTATGATTGGTATCGGGCAAGGCTATCAGCCTTTTTCCGGCTTTAACTATGGCGCAGGAAGAATGGACCGTTTGAAAAAGGGATACTACTTTACGTTTTTCCTCGGCGAATGTGTACTCTTCGTCCTTTCCGTTTTGTTCTTTTTTGGTGCAAATCCGATCGTCGGCGCGTTTCGTGATGATGCAGAGGTCGTAAAGACCGGTGCCTTTATGTTAAAACTTTCCTGCATTTCGCTCCTTTGTCAGCCTTATATCGTATGCTCAAATATGATGTTTCAAAGCATCGGCGAAACCACTCGCGCAACATTTCTCGCCACTACGCGCAACGGGATTTACCTCATCCCGCTGCTTCTTACTCTTCCCCGCCTTTTTGGGCTCCCCGGCGTACTCCTCTGCCAGCCCGTTGCAGACATTTTATCCATCGCGACCGCTATCCCGATCGTACTCGCATTTTTTAAAACGAAAGAAGATTAACTCTTTACAAGGGGCGCAATCTGTGCTAAAATTGAGTCATGCCCCCGTAGTTAAGTGGATATAACAAGTCCCTCCTAAGGATTAGTCATCGGTTCGACTCCGGTTGGGGGTGCCATCTCCTGTTTTTTGTAAAAAACGGGAGATTTTTTTAAATTTCATTTTACAAACACAAAAAAATGTGATACAATAAAAAATAATTATACACACCAAGGAGGAATATCCATGTCAGAGCAGAATGCGACACCGGAATTAAGCGAAATTTTACAGGTCAGAAGAGATAAACTCGCCGAACTCGTCAGCGAAGGAAATAACCCTTTTGAACACGTAAAATACGATAGAACTCATTATACGAAAGACATCGAAGAAAATTTCGATGCTTTGGAAGAACAAACTGTTTCCGTCGCAGGAAGAATTATGTCCAAGCGCGGAATGGGTAAAGTTATGTTTTGCGATATGCAAGACTACAAAGGCAGAATTCAGCTTTTCGTGAAAAAAGACGTTTTGGGTGAAGATGCTTACGCTGCATTTAAAAAACTCGATATCGGTGATATTGTCGGCGTGAAAGGTGCAGTCTTTAAAACACAGACCGGACAGATTTCCGTTCGTGCTGAAAGCTATGTTCTTCTTTCTAAGTCCTTACAGCCGCTTCCCGAAAAATTCCACGGTATGACAAACACCGACCTCAGATACAGACAGCGCTATACCGACCTCATTATGAATGCAGACGTAAAAGACACCTTCGTAAAGCGTTCTAAAATCATCGCCGCTATCAGAAAGTATTTAGCTGAACAGGACTTTTTGGAAGTCGAAACCCCGATGCTCGTTTCTAACGCAGGCGGCGCTGCTGCCCGTCCGTTTGAAACGCACTTTAATGCATTAG
>JAZRET010000131.1:0-3699 GCA_045660945.1 Congzhengia sp. | reverse complement strand
ACAAATTTTCTGACATATCAATCAGCCTTTCTGCCTTAATTTTGCGTATTTAAGGCTTATTTTGTCCATTAATCTTTCTTTTTATCAAAAATTCCTTTCGATTTCTGTTTTGTCATCCCTGCAAATTCACGAAGAAGGTCTTTTTGTTTTTGTGTGAGTTTTTTCGGCACAACTACATTTACCATAATGTACTGATCTCCGCGACCGGAGCGTTTTAAGTACGGAATACCCTTTCCTTTGAAACGAAAGACTGTTCCGGGCTGTGTGCCCTCAGGAATTTCGTATTTTACTTTTCCGTCTAACGTCGGCACTTCCACTGTTGCGCCAAGTGCAGCTTCTGCAAAACTGATATCCATTTCATAAGAAACATCGTAGCCGTTTCGTTTAAATTCACTGCTCGGTTTTACGCGCACAGAAACATATAAGTCACCGTTTGGCGCACCTTTTTCTCCGACATTTCCCTGGCCGCTCAAAGAAATGGTCTGACCATCATCAATGCCCGCCGGGATCTTCACTTTCATTTTTTTATTTCTCTTAACCTTACCTTTTCCTGCACATTTCGGGCAAGGCTCTTTTACAACACTCCCTTTACCGTTACATGCTGAACAAGTGGTTACTGTTTGCATATTTCCCAATATAGTTCGCTGCGTTGTACGCACCTGACCGGAGCCACCACAAACCATACACGTTACTGTTTCCGTACCCGGTTTTGCGCCGGAGCCACCACAATCATCACAATTTTCAATTCTGTAAACGCTGATTTCTTTTTCGCAACCAAACGCCGCTTCTTCAAAAGAAACCGTTACATCTGCGTACACGTGACTACCGCGTTGCGGACCGCGACGCGACTGACCGCGTGAATTAAACCCGCCGAAACCGCCGAAGATATCGCCAAAAATGTCGCCCATATCAAAGCCGCCGAAACCACCAAAACCACCTGCGCCTGCACCGCCACCGTAACTCGGATCAACACCTGCGTGGCCGAACTGGTCGTAGCGCGAACGTTTCTCTTTATCAGACAAAATTTCGTACGCTTCACTAACCTCTTTAAACTTTGCTTCTGCCGTTTTATCATCCGGATTCAAATCAGGATGATACTGTTTTGCAAGTTTTCTATATGCTTTTTTTAATTCATCATCTGTTGCCGTTTTGGAAACACCCAAAACCTCATAAAAGTCTCGCTTTTCTGCCATGTTTTTCACCCTTATTCAATAAACCACCGCAAACCCACGGCAATAGCCGTGGGTTTGTAGCACGAAATGTTTTATTCTACTTCTTCAAAGTCAGAGTCAACTACGTTGTCTGCTCCCGGTGCACCTGCTGTTCCTACATCCTGTGCGCCGTCCTGCGGCTGCTGCGCTTGGGCTGCCTGATAAATCTTAGAACTTACTTCATAGAACTTTTTAGAAAGTTCTTCTGTTGCAGCTTTAATTGCTTCTGTATCTGTTCCTTTGAGTGCTTCTTTTACTTTGTTGATTTCGGCTTCAATTGCAGTTTTGTCTGCAGCATCAATCTTGTCCCCACGCTCAGTTAAAGATTTTTCGCTCTGGTAAACTAAAGTTTCTGCGTTGTTTCTTGTTTCAATATCTTCTTTTTTCTTTTTATCTTCCTGCGCAAATTTTTCTGCATCTTTTACTGCGCGGTCGATTTCTTCATCAGAAAGATTGGTATTTGCAGTAATTGTGATGTTCTGTTCGTGACCTGTTCCCAAGTCTTTTGCAGAAACATGAACGATACCGTTTGCGTCGATATCAAAGGTAACTTCAATCTGCGGCACGCCTCTGGGTGCAGACGGAATGCCGTCTAAATGGAATTTACCGAGTGTTTTATTATCTGCCGCCATTTCTCTTTCGCCCTGCAGAACGTGAATTTCAACGCTCGTCTGACCGTCTGCTGCGGTTGAGAATGTCTGCGATTTTTTCGCCGGAATGGTCGTGTTTCTCTCAATGAGTTTTGTGGAAACGCCGCCTAAGGTTTCAATACCCAGCGAGAGGGGTGTTACGTCTAAAAGTACAACGCCGCTTACATCACCAGACAACACACCGCCCTGAATTGCCGCACCGGATGCAACACATTCATCGGGGTTAATACCTTTATGCGGTTCTTTTCCGGTAAGGTTCTTTACTGCATCCTGAACGGCAGGGATTCTGGAAGATCCACCAACTAAGAGTACTTTATCAATGTCGCCGTAAGAAAGGCCTGCATCTGCCATTGCTTTTTTGGTGGGTTCCATGGTTGCTTCAACCAAGTCGTGTGTGAGTTCGTCGAATTTTGCACGTGTCATCGTAATATCTAAGTGTTTCGGACCTGTTGCGTCTGCTGTGATAAACGGAAGATTGATGTTTGTGGTTGTTACACCAGAAAGTTCAATCTTTGCTTTTTCTGCTGCTTCTTTTAATCTCTGAAGCGCCATTTTATCAGATCTTAAGTCAATGCCGTTTTCCTTTTTAAATTCATCTGCTAAAAAGTCGATGATTCTCTGGTCGAAATCGTCACCGCCCAAACGGTTGTTACCGTTTGTAGCGAGTACTTCAAAGATACCATCGCCAAGTTCTAAGATAGATACGTCGAACGTACCGCCGCCCAAATCGTAAACCATAATTTTCTGGTCGCCGTCTTTGTCGATACCGTATGCTAAAGCTGCAGCTGTGGGTTCATTGATGATTCTCTGAACTTCAAGACCTGCGATTTTACCTGCGTCTTTTGTTGCTTGTCTCTGAGAGTCACTAAAATATGCCGGAACTGTGATAACCGCGTGTGTTACGGGTTCTCCCAAATAACTTTCCGCATCTGCTTTTAATTTCTGCAGAATCATAGCAGAAATTTCCTGAGGGGAGTATCCTTTTCCGTCAATATCTGTTTTCTTCGCGCTACACATATCTCTTTTAATGGAAATAATGGTTCTTTCGGGGTTTGTGATTGCCTGTCTTTTTGCAACCTGGCCAACCAAGCGTTCGCCATCTTTAGAAAATGCCACAACGGAAGGTGTGGTTCTGCCGCCTTCAGCGTTCGGGATAACCGTTGCTTCGCCGCCTTCCATAACTGCTACACAAGAGTTTGTTGTACCTAAGTCAATACCAATGATTTTTGCCATAATGAATTCCTCCTAAATATATAAACATTTTTTATTTTTTAATTTGCTACCTTTACCATGGAATATCTGATGACTTTGTCTTTATACTGATATCCCTTCATAAACTGCTCTACAACGATATTTTCGCCAACTGTTTCATCATCTACATGCATCACTGCATTGTGCTTTTCGGGGTCAAATGGTTTCTCTATCGCTTCAATTTCTGTAACACCCATTTTGGTTAAGATTTCTATAAACTGCTTTGAAACCATCTGTACACCATCAGAAAACTGCGTTTTTTCAGTTTCTTCTAACGCTTCTAATGCTCGGTCTAAATTGTCTAATACAGGCAAGAGGTCTGATACTGCCTGCATGATGCCTAAACCATACATTTCGTCTTTCTCTTTTTGGGTGCGCTTTTTATAATTTTCATACTCTGCCAAAGTACGTAGGTACTTATCATAAAGTTCATCATATTTTTCTTTTTCTATTGTTTCTGTTTCTAAAGTCTCTTCGATAGTTTCTTGTGTTTCTTGTGTTTCTTCTGTTTCTACCGCAGTTTCTTCGAAAACTTCTTCATTCTTTTTTTCTGCCAATTTGTTCACTCTCCGTCATCAATATAAAGC
>JAZRET010000130.1:0-3608 GCA_045660945.1 Congzhengia sp. | reverse complement strand
CCTCCTTGTGCAAAAGTGCATTGATTCTCGCACCGTGCGCAATGGAATCATCATCTTTAAAAAGAATTTCAGGTGTATAGCGAAGTTTGAGTCTATGACCGAGTTCTCTGCGCACAAAGCCTGCACTACTCTTTAACGCGCGTAGTGCATCTTTCCTCACGTCTTCATTTCCAAAAACACTTACATACACGGTTGCATAGCGCAAATCCGGTGTCACGTTTACGGAAACGACACTCGTCATCATCGGAATTCTGGGATCTTTCAAATCGCGCATAATTTCCGAAAGTTCACGTCTTACTTCTTCGTTAATTCGGTTAATACGGTTTGTGGCCATATCTTACTCCTTTTAAAATACACTTATCGTTCTACTTCAACCATCTTAAAGCCTTCTACAACGTCGCCTTCTTTGATGTCGTTGTAGCGTTCAATAGAAAGACCACATTCGTAACCGGATGCAACTTCTTTCACATCATCCTTAAAGCGTTTTAAGGATGCAAGTTCCCCTTCGTGAACAACGATACCGTCACGAACAATACGAACCTGCGTGTTACGGGTAATGGTACCGTCTGTCACATAACAGCCCGCAATTGTACCAACGCCGGATACTTTAAATGTCTGTCTGATTTCTGCGTGTCCCGTAACTTCTTCACGATAGGTCGGGTCAAGCATACCACGCATCGCGGCTTCGATTTCTTCGATTGCGGTGTAAATTACGCGGTACAGACGAATGTCAACACCCTGACTTTCTGCAGATGCTGCAGCGCCCGCATCGGGACGAACATTAAAGCCAACGATGATTGCATTAGATGCGTACGCCAGCATAACGTCGGATTCACGGATGGCACCTACGCCGCTGTGAATCACGTTTACGCGGACTTCGTCATTTGAAAGTTTTACCAAAGACTGTTTTACCGCTTCTACAGAACCGTTTACGTCTGCTTTGATTACGATATTTAAATCTTTCATCTGACCTTCTTTTACTTTATCAAAGAAATCGTCTAACGTTACGACGCTATGCGCACCGAGACGTTCTTCTTTTTGTTTTTGTTTTCTCTTTTCAACGACCTGTTTTGCCATACGTTCATCTGAAACCGCATAGAACAAATCGCCGCCTTCCGGCACTTCATCTAAACCTAAAATCTCAACGGGAACAGAAGGGCCTGCTTTTTTAATCTTTTTACCCTTATCGTCAAGCATTGCACGGATATGACCAACAGCCGTTCCGGCAACAACGATATCACCAATTTTGAGTGTTCCGTTCTGAACTAAAACAGTTGCAACAGGACCACGGCCTTTATCAAGTTTTGCTTCGATAACGGTACCCTTTGCTTTTCTGTTCGGGTTTGCTTTTAAGTCGCGCATATCAGCAACTAAAATTACCATTTCAAGCAAGTCTTCGATGTTTACACGGTTTTTCGCAGAGATTTCAACACAGATGGTGTCGCCGCCCCATTCTTCCGGAATTAATCCATGTTCTGTTAGTTCCTGCTTGATTCTGTCGGGATTTGCGCCATCTTTATCGATTTTATTAATCGCAACAATGATGCCAAGTTCTGCAGCTTTTGCGTGGTTGATGGCTTCAATGGTCTGCGGCATAATACCGTCATCTGCTGCAACTACCAAGATCGCAATATCTGTTGCCATTGCACCTCTTGCACGCATTGCGGTAAACGCTTCGTGACCGGGAGTATCTAAAAACGTAATCTTTCTGTCGCCGATACGCACGCGGTAAGCACCGATGTGCTGCGTAATACCGCCGGCTTCTGTGTCGATTACATTTGTGCTACGGATTGCATCTAAGAGAGATGTTTTACCATGGTCAACATGACCCATAACAACAACGACCGGCGAACGCGTTTCGAGCTGGTCTTCTGCATCTTCAAAATCATCAAATAAAATTTCTTCTGCAGAAACGATGATTTCTTTTTCAACAATTGCGCCTAAATCTTCTGCCACGAGTGATGCAGTATCAAAATCAATTGTCTGTGTGATAGATGCCATAACGCCAAGCATCATAAGTTTTTTAATAACTTCCGTTGCAGCAATTCGCATTCTTTCTGCAAGTTCGCCAACTGTGATTTCATCAGGGATTTTAACGGTGAGCGGTGCTTTTTCCACTTTATTTTCTTTTGCCGCTTTCGCCTTGTTCTTCACCTGATTGTTATCACGGAATTTACTTGCACCTTTTTTGAGTTTCTGTTTTTTCATTCCGTCGTCGGAAACATTTGTGGGAACGAGTTCTTCAATCACTTCATCTGCGATTTTATCAAGTTCCACAACAGTCTGACGGGTATCTACATGGCGCACCTTTCTGCCGATGGGTTCGTCGAGTTTTGACGCTGTACCCTGCTCTGCAGTTTCCGCCTTTTCCTGTTTTGCTTTTTTCTTCTTTTCAGGCTTAGGTTCTTCCACCTTGCCGAAAACGGGCACAGGATTTTTTCCATCGTATGCCTGGGTTAAACGTTCAAATAAAACGTCTAATTCCTCCTGCTCAAGTGAGCTCATATGGTTTCTCTGCGGGAAACCAAATCCTTTCATAAGCCCGATAATTTCTTTGGAGTTTGAATCAAGCTCCTTTGCTAGTTCATGTACTCTTACTTTTGACATAAACGACACCTCCGAATTCTAACCTGTCTATATGAGTTTTACTCATATTCTGCTTGCTTAGCAGAAATTTTTACACATTTTTACTTGCATCGATTTTTTGAATCAGGGCTTTAGAAAACCCCTCATCTGTGATGCAAATCACACTTTTTTCACGGTTTCCCGTGTAGTGACCAAGGCTTTCTTTGGTTCCAAACACCCGCACTTCACATTCTAAATTCTTGCAGGCAAAGGAAATTCTTTCTGTTGCTTTTTCTGAAGTATCCTCTGCGATAATAACTAAACACGCCTCAAACTCTTTTAAGGCCTTCATCGTTAAATACTCGCCTGTTTTCACTTTTCCTGCTTTTTGTGCGATACCGATAAAAGAAAGTATTCGTTCCAAAGAAATTCTCCTTATGTTTATTCTTCTCCCCCAAGCGCTCTATACACACTCTCTTCCACTTTCATGCGAAAGGCGCGGTCTAAGGGACGTTTTTTGATAAGATCCGGATTTTTAAGACATTCACTGCAAAGGTATGCTCCGCGGCCCGGTGCATTTCCTTTTTTGTCTACGAAAAATCCTTCTTCTGTTTTTACAATTCTAAGTAAATCGTATTTGCTCATTTTTTCTCTGCAGCAAATACATTGTCTAGTTGGGATATGTGCACCCATTTTTATTCCTCCGGCTTAATATCGATTTTCCAACCGGTAAGCTTTGCAGCGAGGCGCGCATTCTGACCTTCTTTGCCGATGGCCAAAGAGAGCTGTCCTGCCGGAACGATGACTCTTGCTGCGTGTTCTTCTTCGTTCACTTCGCAGCTAATAACTTCAGAAGGGCTGAGTGCTGCAGAAATAAATTCTGCCGGATCGTCACTGTATTTTACAATATCAATTTTCTCGCCGCCGAGTTCGTCGCACACAACCTGCACACGAGAGCCTCTCGGACCAACACATGCGCCAACTGCGTCAACGTTTTCGTCGGAAGAAATCACGGAAATTTTAGATCTTGAACCTGCTTCACG
>JAZRET010000129.1:0-1409 GCA_045660945.1 Congzhengia sp. | reverse complement strand
TACAGAATACATTGAATATGCCGTAAGCAAAAGCGCACGCACAGGAATTAAGGCAAAAGAAAATGTGATTTACGTAGACGAGTACTCCGTTTCCTTTATCGGCGAATATGCAGTGAACTGTTTAGACCGGCTAGCAAATGTGTGTCGCTCAAAGCATATTTCTTTAAACCGAAAAGCCCGCGCGCTTCCGGAAGTGGTTTGCTCAAAACTTGATTTTTCCCGTCCTTTCAGAATTGAGTTCCAGCCCGGACTCTCCGAAAAGCTTTCCGGCGCTTCCGGCTTAAAGTTTATGCTAAACGACAACCATGGTATCTTCCTTTCTACCACAGACTTAAAAACACTGGAAGCAAAAACCGATACTTTTTGTATTGAATTCCACCATAAGAAGCACGCATTTTCCGTTGTTTTTACCGATAAAAACAACAAACCCATTCCGTACATTGACGCACCCGTTTGGTTTATTGTTCCGGCAAAAAGCAAATTTGCCACAGTAATGGCAAGTTTTCAGGGGGGAACCGACAACTGGGGCGGACAGTTTGATCCGGAAACACAAACCATCGAATTTTCTACAAATTATTCCGGTGATTACGAAATCGTAGAAAATGACATCACCATAAATGACATCGAAGACTTGCATGATGATACAAAAGAAATGATCCGGTTTATGGTGTCAAAAGGCATTTTCTCGCTGGATAAAAATAATAAGTTTTATCCGGAAAAACCGCTTTCGCGCTATGATTTTACGGTGGCGCTTGTGAAAATGTTCTACGCTTTAAATAACGAAGCGGAAACTTCTTTCTCAGACGTTCCAAAAGATAGTGTTTTTTACCGCTACATTGCCTCTGCAGAAAGTTTAGGCCTTACCGCCGGTTTTGCGGACAAGACCTTCCGTGGTGAGACCTCCGTTTCAAAGGAACAAGTTCTTACTCTCTGCGGAAGAACACTTTCTGAGAAGAAAGGCTACGCGTATCCAAAAAATCATGAGCAATACCTAAACTTTTCGGATGGCGCAGAAATTTCAAAATGGGCGCGTGGAGATGTTGCCATTTCCGTACAGTGCGGCCTGATTGAAAACAGCGGCACATTTTCTCCTGCAGGTGCGGTTTCAAGAGCAGAAGGAACTGAAATTTTATATAAAACTTTTATGCTTTTATATGACGTTTCACCGATTACCACAACACCTTCCGCGCAAACAAACACGCAGGAAAACCCGATTCTCTCCGGCTTTTCGATGGATTTAGAGTTCCGTGTTGCGCTTTGTATTCTTCTTTTCATCTCAAGTTTATTTTTGGGATATCTGCTTGTGAAAATCAGAAGATATCAAAAGAAAAAACGCGCGAAAATAATCGAGGGCGAAATAGAAAAAGAAACCGAAAAAGATAAAAAAGAAAATGAAAAATAAGAAAACC
>JAZRET010000128.1:0-6008 GCA_045660945.1 Congzhengia sp. | reverse complement strand
TGGGTATCTTCAGTTTAGACCTGAGCAAACCCATTAAAATTGATGTGCATTCCGATGGTGAAGATGCAGAAAAATTCTTTGATGAAATCAAAGCATACATTCAGTAATAAATGAAAAACGGGAAGCTACTTTACAGCTTCCCGTTTTTTTATTCATAAAAACTTTCCGGACTTTCAAATTCTCCGTTCACTTTCACTTCAAAATGAATATGCGGTTCTTCTAACATTTCAATCGTCGCACTCTCCCCAACGCTTCCGATTTTTTCTCCTTTTTTTACCACTTGTCCCTCTTTTACCACATCCGTTCCTGCCAAATTATAAATTGTGGAAATCACACCGTTTCCGTGGTCGATGGAAATGGTATGGCCCGTAAGAGTGTCTTTTTCTGCGCGGACGATTTTTCCGTCTGCAGGCGCTTTGACCTCTTGTCCTCTATCCCCTGCAATATCTACTCCAGTGTGCAGTCTCCAGTCCCCCATTGTTTCATTTTTTACTGGTTTTCCGTTAGAGTACGGATTCAAAACCGTACCGTCTAACGGTTTTTGCATCACAATTTTTTCTTCTGACTTCGCGAAAACCGCGGCAGTTTCTGTCTGTTTTACTTCTTCTGTACCCGGAACAGAAATCTCACTGTTTTGGCTCGGCACAGCTGCTTCCGGTGTGGAGCCGTTTTGTGCTTCCTTTTCCGTTGGCGCAGGTATTTCCGGCATCTCGACATGTACCACTTCTTTCGGTTGCTCCGTTGGTTCAGGCTCTTTTGCCTCCTGCGGCATTGAGAGAGATAAGATAACAGCACACAGCGACGCACCAATAAGGGTGGCGGCTATGTAGGGCCGCTTTAAGATAGATTTTACATTTGTTTCCTTTACTTTTGCATACGCTTTTTTCATTTGCATCCTTCCTTTCACGGCTATTTTGTGTCTTTTTTTCAAAATTATACATAAAATAAACCGAGGTGAAAGATATGAAAAATGCATGTATTACAACAACAGACCGTGCGTATACATACGAAATTCTACAGGAAGATTTTAAAAATCTTTGCGCTGAATATTCTTTTTTAAAAGCAGGAATTATCGGAAAATCCGTACTCGAAAAAGATATTTTGTCATTAAAATTCGGCGAAGGCAAAAAGAAAATTCTGCTCGTTGGCGCACACCACGGAAAAGAGTGGATTACATCTATGCTTTTAATGGCAATTACGGAAAACCTATGCTATCTCTACCGCGAAAAAAAACGTTTTTTAGAATCAGACCTTGTTTCCTTCTTTCAAAAAAATACTGTGTATATTATTCCGATGCTCAATCCAGACGGTGTGAATCTCTCAATCAACGGGCTCACAGAAGATATCCCCATTTTCTTGCGTTCACGTCTGATTGGAATGAATCAAGGAAATCAGGATTTTATCGGCAAATGGCAGGCAAACATTCATGGCGTTGATTTAAACCACAACTACGATGCACTTTTTGAAAAAGGAAAAACGCTTGCTTTTGCAAACGGCGTTTATGGCCCGGGTCCCACACGGTTTTCCGGTGAGCACCCCGAATGCGAACCGGAAAGCCATGCTCTTGCAGAATTTACAAGAGAGATTCTTCCTGACATCGCCATCGCTTACCATTCGCAAGGTGAGGAAATTTTTTATCGTTTTAACGGGCACTGTCCGAAAAAAAGTGCTCCGATTTCAAATCTCTTGTCTACAAAAACCGGCTACCGTTTGATCGACGCCGCAGGCCTTACTGACTGCTCCGGCTACAAAGATTGGGTGATTGAAACGTTTGACATTCCTGCCTTTACTGTAGAAGTAGGTAAGGGCGAAAATCCGCTTCCGCTATCGCAATTTCCAAAAATATTTGAAGAGAATTTCAGGGCGGTTGTCGCATTATAAAAAAAGCACTGTGATTCTCATCACAGTGCTTTTTCTTTATTTTGTATAACCACAATCGGGATTCCAACAAACTGTTTGTGCCTTTCTTCCCTTTTTCTTTAAAAGAAGACCTCCACAATCGGGACAAGTTTCTCCCACAACCGGAGCATCCCACGACATAAAGTCGCACTTCGGATTGTCTTCACATCCAAAATAAACTTTGCCGGTTTTCGATTTTTTCTCTAAAATTTTCTTGCCGCATTTGGGGCAGCTTGCTCCCGTTTCTACTACGATGGGTTTTGCATTTCTGCATTCCGGGAATCCCGGGCACGCCAAGAATTTTCCGAATCTGCCCATTTTATAAACCATTGTTCTGCCACATTTTTCACACAAAACATCTGATTTTTCATCTTCAATTTTTACTTTGCCAATCGCATCATCTGCGGCTTTGAGTGTTTTTTCAAACGGTGTGTAGAAACCATCGACAATGCTTACCCAGTTCATATCGCCGCCTTCCACTTCGTCTAAATCCTTTTCCATATCAGCGGTAAATTCAATGCCGATTACTTCTGGAAAATGTTCCACCATAATGTCTGTTACAACAGAACCGAGTTCCGTGGGGAAAAGTTGTTTTTTCTCACGGCTTACATATCCTCGCGCTGTGATGGTAGTAATGGTAGGTGCATAGGTACTCGGTCTTCCGATTCCCTTTTCTTCGAGCATCTTAATGAGCGTTGCTTCTGTATAGCGCTGCGGCGGCTGTGTGAAGTGCTGGTCTGTAGCAAGGTTGGAAAGATTTAATGTTTCCCCCTCTGAAAGTGGTGGAAGCACGTTGTCTTTTTCCTTTGTATCATCATCGCGACCTTCTACGTAAACGGTCATATAGCCTTTCGACAGAAGTTTTGAACCATTTGCCTTAAAGCCATATTTTCCTGCAGAAATATCCGCACTTACCTGCTCGTAAACTGCCGGCTTCATCTGGCACGCAACAAAACGCTCCCAAATGAGTTTATAGGTTTTATACTGGTCTGCAGGAAGTGATGCTTTTACGTCCGCCGGTGTAATAGAAACATAAGTCGGACGAATTGCTTCGTGTGCATCCTGCGCGCTGTTTTTTGTTTTATATACATTCGGTTTTGACGGAAGCGCAGATGCACCGTATTTATTGGAAATCAATTCTCTTACATCGTTTAATGCATCGTTTGAAATACGAAGAGAGTCCGTTCTCATATAAGTAATCAAGCCAACCGTGCCGTGTCCTTCTACCTGCACACCTTCATAGAGTTTCTGCGCTGCAAGCATCGTTCTTTTAACGGTGTAGTTTAACTTTCTTGATGCTTCCTGCTGCAGTGTACTTGTGGTAAACGGCGGCATTGGACTTCTTTTCTTCTCACTCTTTTTGATACTTTCTACTGCAAAGGTTGCGTTCTTTAATTCTGTTACGATGCCTTTTACATCCGCCTCTGCAGACGGCTTTATTTTCTTTCCGTTTAAGGTAGAAAGTGACGCCTCAAGCTTTTCGCCTTTTTGGGTGTTTAAAACAGCATCTACTGTCCAGAATTCATCAGGAATAAACTTTTCGATTTCACGTTCTCTGTCTACCACAAGACGCGTTGCAACAGACTGCACACGTCCGGCAGAAAGTCCTTTTTTTACTTTGCGCCACAAAATCGGGCTGATTTTATAGCCTACAATTCTGTCTAAAACACGACGCGCCTGCTGTGCATTTACCAAATCCACATTAATAGGACGCGGGTTTTTAATCGCCGCCTGCACAGCATTTTTTGTAATTTCATTAAACGTAATACGGCAATCAGAATTTTCGTCAATCCCGAGCATTTCTGCAAGATGCCAGGAAATTGCTTCACCTTCGCGGTCAGGGTCAGTTGCGAGATATACTTTTTTCGCGTTCTTTGCTTCCTTTTTCAGTTTCGACAAAAGGTCTCCTTTTCCGCGGATTGTGATATACTTGGGTTCAAAACCATTCTCTACATCAATTCCGAGTTGACTTTTGGGAAGGTCTCTCACGTGTCCCATAGATGCCACAACGTTATAAGATTTTCCAAGATACTGTTTAATCGTTTTCGCCTTTGCAGGGGACTCCACGATTACAAGATTGTTTGCCATGATTGGCCTCCTCTATCGTAATTTCAAACATTTAATACGAAGTATTTTCCGGGAAGACTCTTTATAACTCCATCTATTTCCATCATCATAAGTTCTGTTGATAAAACATCTGTCGTGATGCCCGTAGACGTGCTTAACAGATCTATATGAATCGGTTCAATGGAAAGAGCTTCCGCGATGGTTTTCTGAACATCCGAAAGGGTGCTGTACGCAGGATGTAAAGAACTTTTTGTTTTCTTTTCCGTCGGTTTCTTTTCAAAAACCTCTTTCTTGCTTTCAGAAGATAAAACCATTTCTTCCGGCGCCTGTCTTTCATATTGTTTTAATATATTCCGATATAAAAGTTCGTATTCTTTTAAAATATCTTCTGCTTCATTTACCAAAACTGCACCTTGACTGATGAGTTTGTTACAACCAAGGCTATGCTTCCTTGTAATATCACCGGGTACAGCAAATACATCACGATTTTGCTTTAGAGCCAAATCTGCAGTAATCAATGAGCCGCTTTTCTTTGGTGCTTCTACCACCAACACACCTTCTGATAATCCGCTGATTAAGCGGTTTCTTACCGGAAAATGTTTTCCTAAAGGCGGCGTTCCGGGTGGATACTCTGTAACCACCATTCCGTTTTCGATAATCTGCCGCATCAGTTCACCATGTTCGGGTGGATACACAACATCCGCACCGCAACCTAACACTGCCACGGTTTGTCCGCCTTTTAAAAGCGTACCCCGGTGTGATGCGCCGTCAATCCCGCGTGCCATACCACTGATGGTAACAACGCCTGCTTTTGTAAGACCGCCCGAAATTTGAAGTGCCGCTTGCTCACCATAAGGTGTCATTTCGCGGTTCCCAACCATACCAATACAGATTCTGTCATTTAAATTGATTCTTTCCTTGCTTCTGACATAAAGCACAACGGGCGGGTCCGGAATTTCTTTCAAACGTTCGGGATAGAAGTTACTGTCATATGTTAAAATACGAATGCCAACTTCCATACAACGCTCTTTTGTGAGTTCTGCCTCCGTCGTATCCTTATCCGACAAAACGCGCACTTCTTTGCGGGAAAGTTTTGCCGCTTTAAGCGCTTTTTTATCCATTTGATACAATTTTTCCGGGGATGTAAACTGCGACAACAATTCTATTTTCCTGGTACTGCTGATTCCCTTTTTCAAGGAAAACCAAAGCCAGTAATTCACAGAATTCAACGTTGTCACACCTCTCAAAAATAAGTTTTCATAAATTTGCATCTATTATATACGTTACTACAAGTTTTTGTATTTGTAAAGTATTTTTTTTATTTTTTCAATTTTTCATATAAATTAGGAAGAAAAAACACGAAAAAAGAGACTCCGGCAAAATAAAGATATTTTGCCGGAGTCTCCTTAATGTTGTTTCTTTTGTTCATCTTTTTCTTTATTGTCTGAAATCAAACCCGTCGGATTTCTTAAATACTGATAATATGCAATCAGTGCAAGTCTCCCTGAAAGCGGAATCTTGCTGATGTCGAGTTTTCCATCATGTGTTAAAGCCTTTGAAACATCTAAAAGCGTTCCATCCGTGCCCACCGGGATAATATGAGATGTAAGGCCTAACAAAAACGACTCCTGAACACCAAAATGTATGGACGCCTGCTTGACAATGTCCCGCGGCATTTTTCGTCTGGAACACTCATAATTCGCCAGACAACTTCTTGAAATATGAAGTACTTTAGAAAGTTCTTCTTGCGTTTCATCAAAAAGAATCCGCATTTGTTTTAATCTGCTGCCTACGATTTCCCAATTTGGATTCCGTCCTTTTACTTCTGCCATAGTTCATTTCTCCTGTCTCACATGATGTTTGTATTTTGTCGATTTAAGTCGTTTGTTGGTTCATAAACCTTGAACATTTTATTTTATGGTAACACAACATTTGACAAAAATCAACCCCTAATTTTAAAATGAAACATTTTTTTACAAAATGTTTCATTTAACACACAAATTATCCTTCTGTTCCGCTTGACAGAGTCTTCGCGTTATGTT
>JAZRET010000127.1:0-2495 GCA_045660945.1 Congzhengia sp. | reverse complement strand
GGATAGATGCTACCGGAACTTTTTCGCTATACGCACCCGTGAGTTTTTTACGGTTTGTTTTCGTTTCATAACTCTTCATCGGAACTTTTGCCACTTTTCCGTTTTCGAATGCAAAAATCATATGACCGCTATAGTCTTTCGTAACCGCCATATAAAGAATTTTCTCGTTTTCAGAAAGTCCTAAAATGTTCGGCAAGAATTCTCCTAAACTGCTTGCTTTGCAGTCAGGTAAATCTGCGATCTTCATTTTGTAAACGTTTGACTGATCACTAAAGAAGAGTGCCTCGTCTACGTTTTCACACTCAAATTCACAGATAAACTTATCGTCTTCTTTGAGTTTATGCGCATTGCTTGCACGAAGTGAAACTAAAGACACTTTCTTTACATAATTCTGCTCGGTTAAATACATTCTGAGGTTATAATTTTCAACAAAGCTTTCTTCTGTGATATCCGCAATGGTATCTTCTGTGATAATCTGTGTTCTTCTCGGCTTTCCATGTTTTTTCACGATTTCGGTGAGTTCTTTGATAATTACCTTCTTGACCGCTAAATTAGAAGAAAGCGTTTTTGAAATCTGGGCGATATCTGCTCTTAAATCCTTAATGTCGGCAAGACGCTTTAAAATATACTCTTTATTTAAGTGACGCAATTTAATTTCTGCAATGAACTCTGCCTGAAGCATATCAATGCCGAAGCCTTCCATGAGATTCGGAACAACTTTTGCTTCTTCTTCGGTGTTTCTGATAATGGAAATGGCTTTGTCGATATCCACCAAAATTTTCTCTAAACCTAATAAAAGATGCAGACGGTTGTTCTTTTTGTCTAAATCGTAAGAAAGACTGCGTTTTACGCAACCGATACGAAATGCTGTCCACTCTTTTAAAATTTCGCGGATGCCCATCACGCGCGGACTTCCGTCAACTAACACGTTAAAGTTACAAGAGAATGTATCCTCTAAAGTGGTCTGCTTTAACAGTTTTGCCATTACTTTTTCATAATCTGTTCCGCGTTTTAAGTCAATTGCGATTTTAAGACCGGTTTTATCCGTTTCATCGCGCACGTCGGCAATTTCGCGGAGTTTACCCGCTTTAACGAGTTCAATAATTTTATCAATGACCGCTTCAATGGTGGTAGAATACGGAATTTCTGTGATTTCGATACAGTTGTTTTTCTTGTCGTAATTATAAGTCGCGCGCACACGCACACTGCCTCGGCCCGTTTCAAAAATCGCTCTTAAATCGTCCTCTTTATAAATGAGCTGTCCACCCGTTGCAAAGTCGGGCGCCTGGATAACTGCCATTAAGTTTGCATTTTCATTTTTTAAGTATTCAATTTCTGCGTTACAAACTTCTGCTAAGTTGAAACTGCAGATGTTAGACGCCATACCAACCGCAATACCCTGATTTGCGTTTACCAAAATATTGGGAAATGCCGTGGGAAGAAGCGTTGGTTCTTTGAGCATACCATCGTAGTTATCTACGAAATCTACGTTGTCTTTATCAATATCGCGGAAGAGTTCTTCGCAGATTCCGTCGAGTTTTACGTTTGTGTACCTTGATGCCGCAAATGCCATATCGCGGGACTGATGCATACCAAAGTTACCCTTAGAGTCTACAAACGGATGAAGGAGCGCACCATGGTCACGCGTTAAGCGCACCATTGTTTCATAAATCGCCATATCGCCGTGAGGGTTTAACTTCATCGTTTGACCCACAACATTTGCCGACTTTGTCTTTTCGCCCGAAAGTAATCCCATTTTATACATGGTGTAAAGCAGTTTTCTGTGCGAGGGTTTAAAACCGTCTATCTCTGGAATTGCACGCGAAATGATTACGCTCATCGCGTAAGGCATATAGTTATTTTCTAATGCGCTGGTTACACTTAAGTCTGTAAAAAAGTTGTTCATTTTATTCCTCCGCTATATACGAATTAAGTCGTTTACGACTGCCGATGCAATAAAGAATCCCGCTACGGGCGGTACAAAAGGCATGCTGGCAGGTGTTTGCTTTTTTTCTGCGCCCTCAGGCTGAAAACAAGGCGTTATCGGCTCTTCTTCTGAATAGACTACCTTTAATTTTTTGATACCGCGCGCCTTTAGTTCCTTTCGCATCACGCGGCACAAGGGGCATACCTTTGTTTCATAGATATCTGCTATTTTTAAAAGTTCGGGATGGAGTTTGTTTCCCGTTCCCATAGAACTGATGATAGGAACGCCTAAATTATTTGCACGCACGACAAGGTCAATTTTCGCCGTCACCGTGTCAATGGCGTCAATGATATAATGAAACTCCCCAAGGTCAATTTCGTCTGCGTTTTCAGGAAGATAAAAGGTTTTTATCGCCGTAACTTCGCAACTTGAGTTGATGGATAAAATCCGCTCTTTCATCACGTCTACTTTTGGTTTTCCGATTGTAGCCTCTGTTGCCAGAAGTTGGCGGTTTAGATTTGTGACGTCTACATCGTCTGCATCCACCAGTGTGATTGCGCCAACGCCT
>JAZRET010000126.1:0-2823 GCA_045660945.1 Congzhengia sp. | reverse complement strand
AGCAACGAGGTTAAATTGTATCGACGAGCATAGGTCGCCAATTTACCGAGTTGTTGCGGGTCTGCGACGCGTTCCATAGGGAAAAACGCTTCGGCGGTAGCAACATATTCGCCAACCCAAGACAATGTCGACAACATACCCCATTGTTCGTTACGGAAATCAAAATGGCTTGAAAAGACCAGATTGTTTTTCATAAGCAACGGTTTTATGGTGTCCATTATCTGTTTAATGGTCGCATATTTTTTGCCTTGATACATTGGATTCTTTGCGTCCACCTTAATCACGGGCGCTTCAGCCTGCACATTTGCGATGGCTTTCATTAGGTTTTTGTCCATAATGTGTCCTTTTCTTTGTGTTATAACAGAAAACCTCTTCCTGTTTTCATAGAAATTATAACATAGTTGCCGGCGATGTCAAGTCTTCGTCCAAAAATTTTTTATCTTTTTCTTGATACTTTAAGTCCATGATTTGACGAGAAAATTCATCAAAAAGTCGTTGTTCAGCACCATTTATTTCGTTATAAACTTTCTCAAAAATGTCGGGTTCTTTCGGCGGTTCATACCTGTTGTCGTTTATTGGCCTATATGCCGGTTTTGTTGACAAATAATTCACCCCATATTTCAGACGAAGTGCCAACCACATACAATATTCCGATTCGGTCTTACAGATGTCGTGAATACTGGCCTGTTCAAAATCAGTACTGGTAAAATTTTCCGTGAATTTCCGCACCTCGTCGGTAGAAATAGGGTAAACCATAAAACCACTTTTTCTCCCACTTGGTAAAATAAGTTCGTGGCAATATTTGCTCTTAAAAGACGGTCTAACCTCCAACGGTTCAAATCGTAATTTTCGTACCTGTGTCAATTTCTGTCTCCTTATTGTTTAATATTTTTTCTAACCTGCTTCTGCACTGGTTGTCCGTTAGTCGTGAATACAAAATTTCCAGTTTGTCCTTTCTACCGCTTTCTAAAAGGCGGTCGATAAGGTCGTTACAATCACGATACGCGGCTTCTGTTAGCCGTTTAACAACCTTGTCGACGGTCACACGCGACCTTTCGCCTTCGCTACGGTCGTCAAAAACGAGATATGTCTGGCATGTCAAAATAACAAGCGTATTTGCAGTTCGTAATTTATCAGATTCTCGCCCGTCTGCCACCCTGTCGTTTATATACAGGACGAACATATCGAGAATTCCAGATCTGGGTGGTTGTCTCATTCCGGCCTCCTAGATATTTGGTTCCCTATCTGTTAGGAGTTCGGCAAAAGTGATATTTGACGCACCTAATTTGCCTTCACGGATGCGAATTGGTTCCCCCTTGGCCTCCAAACCGCGCATAATTTTCCAGAACAGGCGGCCGTTTATAACCGTATTGGAGTGAAGTTCATTTATTCGGTAATTTTCAAAGTCCACCCATTGTGTAATGAAATGGCCGTTTATACGGTTGAGTTGTAGGTTGCCGGGGCGATATTTGGCCTCTGCGAGCAAATACCGCACATATTTGCGCACAATAACATAATAACTGGTCTCGTCGTTGAAATACATGGCCTGTTGACGGGTCACATCTGCCCAATCTTCCGGTGTAAGTTGATAAACCCCGTGTTTTAAGAAATAATCCTTTGCCTCGGCCAATAATTGTCGAAAATTTTCTTTTCCGTACTTAAAAAGCCGGCAAGTCCGAGGGGGCAAGCGGCTTTCGAAGATGATTTGTCGTCTTTCGTCTGGGTCAGTGGATGATTTTACCTCATTTGAAGTCCGCACAAAGACGAAAGAGCGAATTCTGCGTTCTGCCATCAAGAATTTGCGAGAAAACACATCTTCTTTCCTTGTGACAAAACTTTTTAATTTGTCTTCCGACCATCCGCCTTTTTCATTGTTCGCGGTAAGGTTTCCTTCGTCGTCAATCGCAATTATTGCGTTATGGCTGTAAATCTGGGCTAAAACCTCTTCGGAACGACTTGTGGGCTCGACTTGAATCACATAATCGTCTCCGACGAGCATACTATGCAGTAAAGTTTTGCCAACACCTTTTTTTCCGACAAAATCGAAGAAAAACGGCACATAAGAGCCCTCTGGGTCGGCCATTTTTCCAACAATTGCCGTCAAATAAAGCAAGAAAAAGTGTGGATTGGCCTCGCACTCAAAAACAACCCTCAAAAATTCGGCAATACGGGAATAACCATCCCATTCCGGAATTGCGTCGAACATTTCTTTGCGGGAATTGTATGTGACAACGGTACCGATTGTCCGAAAGACCGATTTTAAGTCCGTATTTGAAATTCTATTGAGTTTTTTTGTGTCTGAAATTAAACATTTATCGCCAAAATATATATTAAAAAAGTCAAAAGCCTGTTCTGGGGGGCAAACCACATCTGTATCGCCGCATGTGACCTTATAATTGCCTGTACATATGTCGCACTGAAAATATTTGTTTGCTTTCATAACATCCAAAATTTTAATGCGGAGTTCGGCAAGGTCTTTGGCGACAATGTGGTCAATCATTTTTTTCCTCTTTTTTTCTTTTTTTCTCTTTTGGCGTGCTACCAATATATCATAGAAATTTATAATGTCAACCGGTGTCGGGAATTTTTTTTGAGGCGCGCGTCAAGGCCGGGGCAAAAGTTGCGCGCCAAGGCGCGGGCCTTCATTCGTAAAAAAAAATTAGGAGCCTTTCGGCTCCTTTTTATTGTTCATTTTTCTTTAATTTGTAACGTGCAACTTCTTTAAGTTCATAAACAACCATTTCGTTTTTGTCTTTATCAATTTCTGTTACATATTCTTTTTCTTTTGTGTTTATCGTTTCTACTACTTCTTCTTTCTTTTCT
>JAZRET010000125.1:0-5068 GCA_045660945.1 Congzhengia sp. | reverse complement strand
CACTTCATGTTGTCTTCCTAAGACCGCTTGGCCTCCGACTTTTTAACACCATACCTTCAAGCTGTGCTTTGATTGCGTCAAATTCCATCTCTGCCGCTTCATTTTTCGCGGTGAGTTTAATGATATGGAAACCAAACTGTGTTTTTACGGGGCCTTTCACTTCGCCTACTGCCATAGAAAATACGGCTTCATCGAATTCAGGCACCATCTGGCCGCGTGTAAATTCACCCAACGCGCCGCCGTTTTGAGAAGACGGGCAGGAACTTTCGTTTCTTGCAGCATCTTCAAAAGAAACTTCATTTGCATTGATTTTTGCTAAAATTTCATTTGCCTTTTCTTCTGTATCCACTAAAATGTGGCTTGCAGAAACGGATTCCGGCTTTTTAAACTGCGCTTTGTTTTCTTCAAAATAAGCTTTCACTTCGTCTTCTGTTACTTTTACAGATTCGATTGCTTTCTGCAGACAGAAGTTTGCAAGCATTTCTTCTTTTACCTTTGCAAGTTCTTTTTTAAACTCTGCATTGTGCTCCATTAAGTTCTTCTGTGCATCTGCCAAAAGAAGTTTTTTATTGATTAACTGCTCTAAAACTGCTTCTCTTCCCTGCGGATTATCGAAATTCTGGCCACGCTGTGCGTAAGCCGCAATCATTTCTTCTACTTCATAATCATAAATTGCATTTCCTGCAACACTTGCTAAAATTTTGCTCATTGTTTCTTCTCCTAATTTTTATTTTCCTTGACTTTCACAGTAAATACATCT
Organism: Congzhengia sp.; assembly: GCA_045660945.1. Classification (GTDB taxonomy): domain Bacteria; phylum Bacillota; class Clostridia; order UBA1381; family UBA9506; genus Congzhengia. The sequence continues at coordinate 4,308 of JAZRET010000125.1, read as the reverse complement.
GTAAATTTTCTTTTCGCGATTTGTAAGGCGGAACACATGCGGAAGTTCCTGCTCCACTGTTGTTATACATCTCGGGTTTTTGCACTTTATGATGTTTTCAACCTTTTCGGGAACTTCTAAATGCTCGCGTTTTGCGAGTTTTCCGTCTTTAATGATATTGACTGTGATGTTTTCATCGATATAACCTAAAGCATCCAGGTCAAAATCAATTACTTCATCAATTTTGATGATGTCTTTTTTGCCCATTTTGACACTGTCGGCATTTTTGATGATTGCCACCTGACAGTTTAATTTATCGAGGCCTAAAATGTTATAAAGTTCCATGCCCATACCTGCGGTGATATGGTCTAAAACGATACCGTTTTTGATCTGTCCGATAATCATTTTTCGCCCTCCTTATAATCCCAAAAGTTTTAAGATAAGTGCCATACGGATGAATTTTCCGTTTAACACTTGCTTGAAATACACTGCACGCGGATCGCTATCCACCTCTTTTGAGATTTCGTTCACGCGCGGCAAAGGATGCAAAATGCACATATCTTCTTTTGCGTTTTTAAGTTTCTCAGGTGTTAAAATATAACTGTCTTTTAAGCGGATATAATCCTGCTCATTGAAAAAGCGCTCTCTTTGTACGCGTGTCATATAGAGGATGTCAAGTTCAGGCATAGCCGTTTCAAGTGATGTGGTTTCCACATACTCGATGTTATTTTTTTCAAGATACTCTTCTTTTAAGTATTCGGGGATTTTAAGTTCCTCGGGCGAAATTAAAACGAACTTCACGCCCTCATAGCGCGACATCGCCGAAATTAAGGAATGCACTGTTCTGCCAAACTTAAGGTCTCCGCAAAGACCAACCGTTAAGTTGGTGAATTTCCCTTTTTCACGATAAATGGTCAAAAGGTCGGTGAGTGTCTGCGTAGGGTGATTGTGTCCGCCGTCACCTGCGTTGATAATCGGAACTGTAGACGCCTGACACGCAACAACAGGCGCACCTTCTTTTGGATGACGCATTGCGATAATGTCTGCATAACATCCCACGGTACGAATCGTGTCAGAAACGCTTTCGCCTTTTGCCGCGGAAGAACTCTGCGCTTCGGAAAAGCCCAGTACGTTTCCGCCCAGTTCATACATCGCTGCTTCAAAACTGAGACGTGTTCTTGTAGACGGTTCAAAAAATAATGTGGCGAGTTTTTTGCCTCGGCATTTTTCTGCATACTTTCCGGGATGTTCAATAATATCCTCCGCAACTGAAATGAGATTGTCAATTTCAGAAGTGGAAAGCTGCAAAATATCAATTAAATGCTCCATTTTCTTTCCTCCTTCGCTTTAGCGAATCCAGGATTCATCTTGGGGATTATTGCGAAAAGCGATTAAACGCTCAATGTCTTCTTTTTTAATATAGCCGATGTCTGCCGCAACTTCGCACACGGTGTCAAAGTTTGTTAAGCTAAAGTTAATAACATCTGCTGCAGCCATTCGGTCGAGGCCCTTCTGCATACCGTAGGTGAAAATGCTTACAACGCCTAAAACGATAGCGCCTGCTTCTCTTAAAGCGTCAACTACTTCAATTACGCTTCCGCCGGTGGAAATTAAGTCTTCTACAACTACAACTTTCTGACCGGGGATGAGTTTTCCTTCAATACGATTTTGTCTGCCGTGGTCTTTGTTGCCGGAGCGAACATAGCCCATGGGCATATCTAGGAGATGTCCCACGATTGCGGCATGCGCAATCCCTGCTGTAGATGTTCCCATTAACACTTCTGCTTCAGGGAAATGTGTTTTTACAAGTTCAGCAAGACCATTTTCTACATCGTTTCTCACTTCGGGAGCGGTTAATGTCAGTCTGTTGTCACAGTATACAGGGCTTTTAATACCGCTTGCCCATGTAAACGGGTCTTCGGGGCGCAAAAACACCGCCTGAATTTTGAGTAAATCTTCTGCAATAATGCGTTTCATATTTAAAATCCTTTCTCGGTTTATTTTTTTAGCCTACAAATTCTGCTATGCAGCGTCTATATGCTGCAACCGGGTCTTCAGCCGCGGTGATAGGTCTACCTACTACGATATAGTCAGAGCCGATTTTCTTTGCCTGTTCAGGTGTCATCACGCGCACCTGGTCACCGATATCGCCATCTGCAAAGCGCACACCGGGTGTTACGGTCACAAAGTCGCTACCGCAATTTGCGTGTACTTTTTCGGCTTCTAACGGAGAGCAAACAACACCATCAAGTCCTGCAATTTTTGCGTTTTTCGCATAGTGCATAACCACCTGGTCGATGGGTTTTTCGATGAGTAAGTCATTTTCCATTCTTTCCTGACTTGTAGATGTGAGCTGCGTTACTGCAATCAGCATCGGTCTTGTGCCGTCAGGTCTTGTTAATCCCTCAATTGCCGCTTCCATCATAGAAATGGTACCTGCTGCGTGAAGGTTTGTCATATCAACATCTAAGCGAGATAACACGCTCATGGATTTTTTCACGGTATTCGGGATATCGTGAAGTTTTAAATCGAGGAAAATTTTGTGACCGCGGCGCTTAATTTCACGCACGATTTCCGGTCCTTCTGCATAGAAAAGTTCCATACCGATTTTTACAAACGGCTTTTCCTCTTTGAATTTGTCTAAAAATGCAAATACTTCGTCCCTGCCTGAAAAGTCACAGGCGATGATAACGTCTTTTCCCATTAGTGTGCTCCTCCTGTTATATCTGATAATTTTTTAATTCCGTATTTTTCCATCACACGGGGAAGATCCTCTATGATGGTTTTGCAGGCAAACGGATCAACTAAGTTTGCCGCACCAACCTGAACGGCTGTTGCGCCGGCAAGCATCATTTCGATCACATCTTCTGCCGTAGAGATACCGCCCATGCCGATAATCGGGATTTTCACCGCTTCATACACCTGATATACCATACGAACGGCTACAGGGAAGATTGCACTTCCCGAAAAACCGCCCATTTTATTTGCAATGACAGGTTTTTTCGTTCTTAAATCGATACGCATGCCGAGGAGTGTATTAATCATACTGATTCCGTCGGCACCTGCGTCTTCACACGCCTTTGCGATTTCCACGATGTTTGTTACATTCGGGGAAAGTTTCATATAAACGGGTTTTGTGGTAACTTTTTTTACTGCTTTTACCACATCCGAAACTGCTAGCGGCGATGTTCCGAAACTCATGCCACCGTTATGCACGTTCGGGCAGGACACATTCACCTCTAGCCAGCCAACCTGTTCTTCTTTATCAAGTTTTTCGCAGGTGTAGGCATATTCTTCTACAGAAAAGCCCGAGATGTTTGCCATCACTTTTTTATTGAAACATTTTTTGAGTTTCGGGAGTTCTTCAGAAATTACCTTGTCCACACCGGGATTCTGAAGTCCTACGGCGTTGATCATACCTGCCGTGCATTCTGCGATTCTGGGCGTGGGGTTTCCAAATCTTGCTTCCTTCGTTGTTCCTTTAAAAGAAAACGTACCGAGAAGATTAATATCATAAAGTTCTGCAAATTCATAGCCAAATCCATACGTTCCACTGGCAGGAATGATGGGGTTATCAATTTCAATTCCGGAAAGATTTACTTTTAAGTCTACCATATGATTTCCTCTCTTTCCATTACGGGGCCTTCTTTGCAGATGCGCTTATTTCCGTATTTTGTCTTGCAGGAGCAACCCATGCATGCACCAAAGCCGCATCCCATACGTTCTTCAAAACTATACTGTCCGCTTGTGGTAACTACATTTTCAATTGCTTTAAACATCGGTTCAGGACCGCAAGTGTAAAAGTAAGAATAGTCGAGGTCTTTCATTGCATCTGTTACAAAACCTTTTATGCCAAAACTTCCGTCTGCTGTTGCGACGATAACTTTTGCGCCAAGTGCTTCAAATTCTTCTTTTAAGAAGATTTCTTTTTCTGTATTAAATCCCAAAACAACAGTCGCGGTTTTTCCTTCATCTTTCAGTCTTTTGCAAAGGCCGTAAAGAGGCGGAACACCAACGCCACCACCGATTAAAAGTGGCGCATCGCCGCTTTTTTTCGTGTCATAGCCGTTTCCTAATGCCGTTAAGCAGTTTAAAACTTCGCCAGGCTCCATCTTCGCCATCTGCTCTGTGCCTTTGCCGACTACTTTATACACGATGGTGAGTAAATTTTCTTCCCAGTCGCACACAGAAATCGGGCGGCGAAGGAAGTTTCCTTCAAGTTTAATATTTACAAACTGACCGGGCGCAGTAAACATAGAGGTGTCTCCCTCGAGTTTCATTTTGTAAACCGTTTCGGTCAATTGTTCATTTGATACGATTTTATAATTG
>JAZRET010000124.1:0-3059 GCA_045660945.1 Congzhengia sp. | reverse complement strand
TAAGTATTTCGGAAGCGTTTTCGGGATTTTAGGGGAATCAAGTTCCGCTGCAGGATTTACCTCAATCAGTTTTGCCTTATTTAAAAGGTATTTAAAAAAGGATTTTAAAGAGGAAACTTTTCTGGCTCTTGAGTTTGCATTGTTTAAGCGTTCGCGCAGAGCGTAGGAAAGATACTCATATAGATCATGAAGCGTAATTTCACGAATGAATTCTATGGAAAGGTCAGAAACATCTAACGTATCAAATTCATCCATAGAAGCATTTAATTTTAAAACTTTCATATAACGTAAGAAAGTTCTCAAATCAAAATAGTATTCATCAACAGTTTTAGAAGATTTGCCTTTTATGGTTTCCATGTAAGTGATAAAGTCTTTTACGTAAAACGGAACTTCATCCAATAACTCTTTTTTGGGCATTTTCACACAAATCCTTTCGTTATGGGCTTTTTTCGCTACCCCGAATTATACAAAATTCTTATTTTGTATAATTGCCTATACATTTATTATAACTGCTCTAACAAAAAAAGTCAAGCATCTTCGCCTGACTTTTTAAAATTCTTTCCTTATTAATTAATCATACATCTTTCGGTAAACCCGTTGCCAAATCTTTTAAATGTGCGTGTTCATCATACAAAACGATTTTCGGTTCATCTACATCGCTGTAATCTACAACTGTTACCGATGCGTTCTTTACCCAGTCGATAGATTTAATCTCTGTAATGTCCTTCTTCATCCAAATCGTACTCATTACACGAATTGGCGTTGCGTGTGTTGTAATCAAAACAGTTTGTCCTTGATGCGCGTTTACGATTCTTAAAACTTCTTTGTTGACACGTTCTAACAACTCACGGATACTTTCACCATTCGGGCATCTGCAGTTCCCCATGTCCGTCATCCACGTTTTAAATTCTTCCGGATATAACCCTTCTAACGTATCAAACACTTTGCCTTCAAAATCGCCGCCAAAAATCTCGCGCAGTTCTTTTCTGGAAGTTATTTCCATATTTCTGCGATTAGCCGTTGCAAGACCTGTCTCTAAAGCCCTGCTTAAGTCGCTTGAATAGATGGCATCAATCGGAAATTTATCCAAATACTCTGCAGTACATTCTGCCTGTTTTTTTCCAAGGTCTGTTAATTTTAAATTAATATGACCGTTAAAACGGTTTACCTTATTTCCCTCACTCTGTCCATGACGAACAAAAATTAAGGTTGTTGCCATAATATCACTTCCCTATTGAAATGTAAAAAAGAGCCAAAGCACAATGCTTAAGCTCTTACATTACAGATTTAATTACGCACCAACTTTGTTCAGTTTGAGTGCAAGCTGGGACTTCTTTCTGGAAGCTGTGTTTTCCTTTACGATACCTTTAGCAACAGCCTGATCGATTTTCTTAACAGCAACTTTGAATGCAGCCTCTGCTTCCGCTTTGTTGCCATTCTCAGCGAGAGCTTCGAACTTCTTAATATATGTTTTTAATGCGGATTTAATCATCTGATTTCTTAATGTTTTGGTTTCGATAACCTTAACTCTTTTTTTAGCAGATTTAATGTTTGGCACTATTTTCACCTCCACCCAAACTTCATTGACTTTAAGTATTATACCACACCAAAATCAAAAATGCAACTATTTTTTTCGTTTTTTTGAAATTATTTCATTACTTTTTGATGACAAAGGAAATTTCTGCGAATTTTTGAATAAAATAAAAATATTTCAGTTTGGTATTGACAAGCGGAGGAATTTATCGTATAATATTTCTTGTGATTTTGTAGCAGATTGAAATCCGCGACAAAGAGGAACTGTGTTTTTACAGTCCCACACTCGTTCGAGCGGAGGGAGGGAATTAAGTAATGTCAGAAATTAGATTAAAAGATCATGAATCTTTAGATAGCGCTTTAAGACGTTTTAAACGTTCTTGCGCAAAAGACGGTGTTTTATCCGAAATCAGAAAACGTGAACACTATGAAAAACCTAGCGTAAAGAGAAAGAAAAAATCCGAAGCTGCTAGAAAAAGAAAGTTTAAATAAGAACTTTTTAAGACTTCCGAATCTATCGGGAGTCTTTTTTTTGCGCTTTTTAAAAATATAAAGGCGCAAAAAGGAAGTCAGCTACTTCCCTATTTTGCGCCAATCTATATAAACGGCGAAAATCACCGGCTATATACATCGTATGTTTTTTTCCCGTTTTCGTGTATGTCTATAAGATGTTTTTTAGCGTCGGATACTCGTTTTCACGTATGCGGTCCGTTAAAATACGGAGTTTCTTTGCATGAAGATGTGTTTCTTCAAAATCCTTAAACTGAACGCTTTCTGATAATTCATTGATTGTTTTTTTGATTTCATCGAGTTCTGCATGGTCTGTAAAAGCGCATAAGATATCGTTTTGCTTTTGCCAGTTTTTCTCGAGGAATTTCACTTCTTTTTTGCAGGAATCCCAGTCTTTCTTTTCCGAAAACAATTCAATCTTTTTCGCAGATTCATCTAAGGTGCGCGTTGCCTCATTTAAATAGTGAATATAAAAACACGTGCCACAAAGCATAAAAACAGTTGCTGCAATTGCCAAAAGAAATGTTTTCATAACTTATCCTTTCTTTGTATAAAAAACTCCCCTGATTCATTCACCCCCGCAAAAAATACATCCTCTACTCTATTTATTTCCTGCTTTTTAAGTTCTTTTTTTAACCACACATCATCTTTTTTGTATGCGTTTAACGCTACATCGTTTATTTTTCCATCGCACACAAACAAAAACGGAAGTCCTTTGTATTTAGGAGTTTTCCCCAAGTCTTTTGGAGAAATAGCGCGCTCTTCGGGCTTTAAAATAACGCTGATTGTTCCGTTTGTTTCAAAAATTGCATAGGCAATCGAGGTAATATCAGCGTTTCCACCGGATCTGATTTCTTCCATTAAGTCATCGATGTTCATTCTGAGTCTTGCCAGTTCTTTTTCGTTTACTTTGCCATCATAAATTAAAACCGCTGGAGAGCCGGAGACAAGTTTTCTGAGTTTTCGACTTTTCAGGTTTAAAAATGACACGGTTGCCTCTGCTACAATGAGCGTTA
>JAZRET010000123.1:0-3078 GCA_045660945.1 Congzhengia sp. | reverse complement strand
CACGAGAGGCGGCAAAAAACATTGTTCCCGGTGATACGATTTTCTTAGACTCCTCCACGACCACATTCTACATCGCGAAGGAAATAAAAAAAGTCCGCAACATCACCGTGATTACAAATTCACTCCGCATTATCAACGAACTTTCGGGTGTGGAAGGTATTAAACTCATCACAGTTGGAGGTTTGGTGAGTAGCAACTTATCCTTTGTTGGTTCGCTCGCTGAAAATACCCTTAGAAACAACTTTTTTGCCGGAAAATTCTTTTTTTCCAGTAAGGGTATCACGCTTGATGCCGGTATTTTAGAGAGTAATGAACAGGAATGTTTTATCAAACAACAGATGCTCTCCAATGCAAACGAAAAATTCTTCCTTTGCGATGCCGGAAAAATCGGCAGAGTCGGTTTTTATAAGTTAGTTCCATTAGATGGCATTGACCACTTCATCACCGACGGTGACTTAAGCAAAGAATACGTGGATAAGTTTAATGAACTTGGAATTGAGTATACACACGTTGATATTGTTGAAGATTAATAAAACAATGATAAAACCCCGTCTCAAAAGAGACGGGGTTCTTTTTGTATAAACTTCATTTTCGCACAAACACAAGACTATGCGCTTTAAAACATTTCTCCGCTTTGCTTGCTCTGCGCCTTTTTTGTTCATACAATTGAACTAGTCGTTGCAGCAGCAACAGATAAGGATTAATAAAACGATAATCCACAAGCAGTTGTTGTCACCGAAGCCAAATAAACCGTTGTTGCATCCCATAATCAGTTACCTCCTTACTTCGTTATGCTACATACTATGCACACGATGTAAAGTTGGTAATTTGTCCCGTTTTTGTTTTTCAATTTCAGTTTAAAATTTTGTTACAACTCCCCTGATTTTATTGACTTTAAATCCGCTAAGTGATATGCTTTAGACAAATAAAACGCAAAGGAGCAAGTGATAAAAAATGGCATCGAAATATGAAATGGATATGACAAAAGGACCGCTCCTTTCTAAAATTGTGAAATACGCGATTCCAATGATGCTGACAAGTATTCTGCAACTTTTATATAACGCGGTAGATATTATCGTTGTAGGAAGATACGTCGGCTCCACTGCCCTTGCCGCCGTTGGCTCCACTTCTTCTTTAATCAACCTAATCGTAAATGCATTTGTGGGGCTTTCCGTTGGTGCAAGCGTTATTTTAGCACAACAAATTGGCGCAGGAAATCAAAAAGAGGCATTTAAAACCGTTCACACCGCGATGACAACTGCTATCATTGCAGGCTTTTTTTTGGCGGTTTTCGGTTTTTTCTCCTGCGGTTTCCTACTTACCTTAATGGGCTCTCCAAAAGACGTGATTGGCCAGTCTACCCTGTATATGAAAATATACTTTTTGGGTATGCCCGGCTTTATGGTTTATACCTTCGGTAGCGCTGTCATGCGTACCGCGGGCGACACAAAACGCCCCTTGGTCTTTTTATCAATTTCAGGACTCGTAAATGTTGTATTAAATCTTATCTTCGTTTTGATTTTTAAAATGGGGGTTGAAGGTGTCGCCATTGCGACGATTGTCTCTCAGTACATGTCGGCTTTATTCGTTGTCTTTGCTCTGCTCCGTTCTGACGGTATCTGTAAACTTTTATTAAAAGAACTTAAAATCTATAGAAAAAATCTGCTTTCGATGATTCGCGTCGGCGTCCCCGTTGCGATACAAAGTTGCGTTTTTGCGCTTTCAAATGTTTTAATTCAGTCCTCTGTCAACTCTTTTGACTCTACTGCCATCGCAGGAAATGCAGCGGCAGCAAATATTGAAGGTTTTTTATATGTCGCAATGAACGCATTTGGTCAGTCTGCCACAACATTTTCCGGGCAAAACTATGGTGCAAAAGAATATAAACGCATTACAAAGATACTTCTCTATTGCACCGCAATTTCTTTTGCAATCGGTGCAATCGCAGGGCCGCTGATGTATCTTTTCGGCGCACCGCTTTTAAAAATTTATAGTCCGGATAATTTAGAAGCGATTCGCTATGGTCTTGTCAGACTACGTTATATTGCCCTTTTCTATGGTGTTTGCGGACTGATGGATTCTATTTCCGGTACTATCCGCGGAACAGGATCAACATTTATGCCGATGCTCGTTTCGATTTTAGGCGTCTGCGGCATCAGAATTGTTTGGGTACTTACGGTATTCCCCATGATTCACACATTGGAATGCTTATATGTTTCCTATGTTTTATCGTGGTCATTTACGGCTCTTTTACACATCTTATGTTATCTCTTTGTGATAAAGCGAAAATTTAAAATGAATGCATAAAAAACCCCCGAGGCATTTGTCTCGGGGATTTTTTTATAATGATAAAATTTCTGCAACATTTATAATCTCAGGATCTAATTCTTTTTTCATATTCAACCCTTCTAAGATATCATAATCCACAATTTTATCAGATTTTACCGCAACAATACGGTTACCGATTCCCTGATTCAAGAGATCTGCCGCGTAAAATCCCATCCTGCTTGCAGTAACTCTGTCTCTTACGGTAGGATTTCCGCCACGCTGAAGATGTCCCAAAATGGTTCCTCTTGTTTCAACGCCGGTTATTTCTTCGATTCTAGATGCCATCTTTAAGGCGCTCATATTGTCTTTTGTCACACCTTCTGCAACAATGATTAAATGCTGTTCTTTTCCGCGCTTTAATCCTTCCTGAATCTGTGCCAAAACATCGCGTTTAAAATCAAAGTCACGTTCGGGGCAAATGATTGCTTCTGCACCGCAGGATAAACCTACGTTTGCCGCAATATAACCTGCATCTCTACCCATAACTTCAACAACGGAGCAACGTTCATGACTACGGCATGTATCACGGATTTTGTCAATGGCTTCCTGAACGGTGTTTAATGCCGTATCGTAGCCGATGGTATACTCTGTGCAACCGATATCGTTATCTATTGTTCCCGGAATACCGACAGTAGGAAGACCGGCTAAACTCAAATCTCTTGCGCCACGGAAAGAACCGTCACCGCCAATAACAACAAGGCCATCGATTTCCAGCTTTTTCGCCATATCAATTGCTTTTTTCAAGCCTGC
>JAZRET010000122.1:0-1275 GCA_045660945.1 Congzhengia sp. | reverse complement strand
TTTTTTCTTTTACATCCTCAAACCCGCTATAATCTGCATAATCTTCTAAAGCATCGCAGGTGACATTCTCATCTACAAAAAAGTATGTTCCGACTTCTTCGCCGTCTTTTGCATAAAACACACCGTTAGGCGCAACTGTCCAACCCTTTGGTGCCTCAATTGTATATCCGTCAAACGCCAGGAGCGTACACTGTTTCGGAAGAAAAAGCACGCAGGCAATCGCGATTGCTACAATCGCTAAAAGAATCCCCGCTCCCAAAAAGATTTTCTTTTTCATCTCGCGCTCACTCCGTTTCTATTATTTTTCCGTATGCCAGCCCGTTTTTCACGTCTGTAACCCGAACGCATTTCATCTGTCCGCTGATGTCACTTTCACTTTCCGCAACCACGGTAATATAATTATCGGTTTTTCCTTCATAAGAGACTTTTTTTGCATCTTTATGTTGCTGTTCAAACAGGACATCAACTTCCCTGCCGATAAACGTATTTAAATATGCCTCACGCGTTTTTTGTGTTAACGCAATCAGCTGCTGACTTCTTTTTTCTTTCACATCCGGCGAAATCTGTCCCGACATCTTTTCTGCCCTCGTTCCCCTTCTCACCGACTACTGAAAAATATGTGCATCGGAAAACGAAACAGCTTCTACAAATTGAAGTGTTTTTTCAAACTCTTCGTCTGTTTCTCCCGGAAATCCCGTCATAATATCCGTGGTAATCGCGGCATCCGGGAAAACGTTTCTTATTCTTTCCACCGCCTCCATATATTCTTTTGTCGTATATTTTCGATTCATACGTGCAAGCGTTCCATCGCAGCCACTCTGTAGGGATAAATGAAAATGTCTGCAAAGTTTTGTAAGGCGCGCCATACGGACACAAAATTCCACATCAAATAACGTCGGTTCTAAAGACCCAAGACGAATTCGTTCTAAACCGTCTGTATTTTCAAGGTTTTCCAACAAATCAATCAAACGGTAATCTCCTAAATCTTTTCCGTAAGATGCAAGGTGAATCCCCGTTAAGACAATTTCTGTAAACCCTGCTTTTACCAACTCGTTTGCATCTTTCAGACAACGTTCCATTGGGTTTGAACGGTTTCTTCCGCGTGCATAGGGAATGATACAGTAAGAACAAAAATTGTTACACCCGTCCTGCACTTTTAAAACCGCACGCGTTCTTTCGCTCCCCTTTACAAAAAGTGGCTCAAACTCCCGAACAGCACCAATGTCCGTGACGGCTTCAACTTGTTTTTTCTCTTGCAAAAACGCCTCTACCTTA
>JAZRET010000121.1:0-3278 GCA_045660945.1 Congzhengia sp. | reverse complement strand
AATTGCCCTGCCCAGTTCCGCTTGCGACATATCCGCCTTGCCCATATAGGTGCGGATAATTTCGTTGGCCACCCGCCGCGTTTTCTTCGCGTAAAACGGGTCGGCACGCTGGTCAAGTTTCGTCCGCGGCATGAAGCACCTCCGAATTGCGCCGCTTAATGACGGCATCTACGGCATCTTCCATTCTCTTTCTGATGCCGTCGGGTTTACGCCGACCGTTCAAAATCATCCCGGCATATTCCTTTGTAATGCCAAGTTCTTTTGCGAGGTCTTCGTAGGTGATGCATTCGTTGTGCATCTTTCCGATAAGCCGCCCCGTCCATTTTTCGGGCATCGCGCTACCTCCTTTTACAAATTTTGGTTGCAAAAGTTAACACAAGGTGCTATTATGGGGTTGCGAGACACATAAAAGCATTAGACGCGAGCCGGAAACCGGCTGGGGTCTGGTTTTGTGTTACCTTTTTCGACCGCAACTGTATTATATAGTTATTTTTTACGACCGTCAATATGTTTATGTTATCTTTGTTATCTTTTACGATTTGCACAAAACGGAGGTGGTTGTTTTGACAGTTTTTTACAAAAACTATATTGCGCTTTGCGCTAAAGCAAATAAATCTCCCAGCGCGGTTGCGGAAGAAAACGGCCTCTCTCGTACAAGTCCAAACGGATGGAAAAAGGGCAAACTTCCGCGAGATGCAACCATAGCAAAACTCGCAGATTATTTCGGTGTTTCCAGCGACGCTCTTGTCGCAGAAGAAAACAAAACCCCTCCTGCAGAAGCGGCGGGGATAAGTAAAGAACGCCTTGAAATGATAGAAAAAATAAAAGCACTTACCCCGGAAGAATTTTCCGAAAAGGCAAGTGCTATTGAAGCGATTCTGAATATTAAATTGTAAACGGAGGAAAGAGAAAATGAAGCAGGCAAAGAAATTGCATTGTCCTAATTGTGGCGCAGAATACTTTGAAGGTTCTGCAAAAGTTTGCGCTGGTTGTGGCGTAAAGTTGCCCAAGAAAAAGAAGAAAACTTTGTTGATTGTTCTTGCAGTAATTGTGGTTCTTGGCATCATCGGAGCCGCAGGGGGTTCCGGCGACGACGAAGACACCAGCGGCGCACCTGATGGTAGCACCAACGGTGATGTTGTTGAAGAAGTTATCAACTACACCCCCTGCACCACAGATGAACTGGCCGAAGAACTGGAAGGCAATGCTCTTCGTGCAGAAGAAACTTATCAGGGCCAGTATGTCGAACTTACTGGAAGACTTGATGTAATTGACAGCGACGGCAAATATATCGCTTTGTATCCCATTCATGATGAATGGTCTCTTACTGGCGTTCGATGCTATATTATGAACGACGAGCAGAAGGCGCAGGTCGTCAACATGAATGAAGGTAACACCGTAACCGTTCGTGGCAAAATCATCTCCGTCGGCGAAGTTATTGGTTACGACCTCGACATTGACGAAATCGTTGGTTAAGTTTCTTCAAGAACCTTTTTAATGACAGCAAGTTCTTCTTCGCTGGCGAATTTTACTAATTCAACAAGCCGTTCTTTTTTGCGAGACAGTTCGGCATCAAACGCTATGGGCGCATTATGTAATTCAGTTAAAGAAACGCTTTGCATGGTGCGCCCTCCTTTTATAGTTAAATTTTTGTATGGTGCAGGGGCAAGCCGCCAAACTCGACCCCCGCACCATTGGGGAATGATAGACCTCTCGGCCTGCTTGTATGCTATCAAAAGCGGGCGAGTTTTTTCAAGATATGTTGGGGTCTATCTCGGTCAAATTTGATTTTTTTAGGGGTAGATTATGGACAAGACCAAAATGTTGGAAGTTATCGAACGCGTCAGAGCTGTTCGTGAAGCAAAAGGCTTCTCTTATCAAAAGATTGCAGACATGACAGAAGCCACCGGGGAGCCGCCCGTTTCCGTTTCGGCTGTCAAAAGAATGTTCAGCGAAGACGGAAAGAACTGCCGCTGGTCTACCGTTCGCACAGTTGCCATCGCCGTGCTGGGTGTAGGCTTCGATACCCCGGAGCCGGACGCAAAAGACCCCGACCAAGCGATGAAATACTACGCCCAAATCGAAGGTCTTAAAGCACTTGTTGAAGCAAAAGGCGAGATACTGGCCAAACAAGACGAGCAAATTGTCTACTTAAAGTCCGAAATTAGCCGTTATCGCAAAGTCGTGGGCCTCCTTGGCTTCGTGGTAATCGCATTGCTGGCAACCACCATTCTGTTATAAAATCGAACAACCGTTCTATAAATAAAATAGCACTATCGAACAACCGCGTCAAGTATAAAAAGTTCCAAAAAAGGAAGTGTTTTTTATATGAAAGTTCCAAAACCTAGAAAATTGCCGTCGGGTTCATGGTTTATTCGGGTGACGGTAGACGGCAAAGTTTACTCAATAACCCGCCCAACAAAGGCCGAAGCACAAGCGGCGGCAATGGAAATTAAACTCAGCGACAAGAAGCCTGCGGCAGATGTCACGGTCGCGGAAGCAATCGAACGGTACATATCTGAGCGCGAAAATATTCTCTCCCCTTCCACCATTCGCGGCTACCGAATAATCCAGCGCAACCGCTTCCAAAGCGTCCAACATTTCAAAGTTTCTGCTGTCAAAAACTGGCAGAAGGTAGTAAACGATGAGGCTAAAATTTGCGCCCCTAAGACCCTTAAAAACTCTTGGCTGTTCCTTGTTTCTGTCCTAAAACAGAACGGCGTAGAAGCGGGAAAAATCGCCCTTCCAGCCATTCCCAAATCTACGCACCCGTTTCTTGATTATGAGCAAATCAAAGTGTTTATGTCAGTCATTGAAGATACCGAAATCGAAGTTCCCTGCCTGCTCGCTCTGCACGGTTTCCGCTGTTCTGAAATGCTCCCCATGACCACAGCAAACAAGGTTGGCAACTTGCTGGTAATGAGCGGCACGATGGTTCCCGACCAAAACAACAACTTCGTGTTTAAGGAAACAGCAAAGAACGAAACATCCAGCCGAAGCGTTCCGATTATGATACCCCGCCTTGCAGAACTTATCGAAGCCAAAGATGGCCCGCTGGTGACGATGCACCCCAACGCCCTACGAAAAGCAATCAACCGCACCTGCGAAAAGAACGGCCTGCCGGAAGTAGGCATCCACGGCCTGCGCCACAGTTTTGCTTCGCTGTGCTACCACCTCGGTTTGAGCGAAATGCAAACGATGGAACTTGGCGGCTGGAAAGATGCCAGCACCATGCGAAAAATCTACACACACCTTGCGCAACAAGACAAAAACCGTTC
>JAZRET010000120.1:0-5072 GCA_045660945.1 Congzhengia sp. | reverse complement strand
CGAGATGCGGAACAAGTTTTCTGATTTTAGTGATGATTATCAGTATTATTGTGTTTTCTTTTGTATCCTGGGAAAATCCCATTAAGCGCGTTGTGATGAGACTTTTACTTCTTCCGCTCGTGGCGGGCATTTCCTATGAACTCATTAAATTTGCCGGAAGACATAGCGGAAAAATTGTCGATATCATCAGCGCTCCCGGTATGTGGCTTCAGAAAATCACCACAAAAGAGCCGGATGATAGCCAGATTGAAGTTGCAATTGAAGCAATGAAAAGTGTTTTAACGGGAGATAGAAATGACGATAAATGGTAATGACTTAACTTCCGTACTGCTTTCAGGGGCTAAAAAACTTTCAAAAAATGAAACGATTTCATCTCCCAGGCTTGATGCAGAAATTTTATTGTGCCATCTTTTGAAACTGGAACGAATTGATCTTGTTTTAAAAAAGGACAGGCTTCTTTCAAATGAAGAAATCGAAACGTTTTCAAAACTCATAGAAAGAAGACTAAAAAATGAGCCTGTAAGTTACATTACGGGAGAAAAAGAATTTATGTCACTTTCCTTTTATGTTCAGCCGGGCATTTTAATTCCGAGGCCGGAAACAGAACTTTTGGTAGAAGAAATTATAGAGGAATTTAAAAACTGTTCCGGCTCTTCCATTTTAGACCTTTGTACCGGAAGTGGTGCAATTGCCGTGAGTACGGCACACTTTTTAAAAAAAGCCACTGTCACCGCGGTGGATAAGTTTGATATTTGTGTGAAAACTGCAGAAAAAAATGCAGAAAATATCGGCGTTAAGGAACGTGTAAGTGTAATAAAGGCAGATGTTTTTGATGACCTTCCTTTGAACGAATCATTTGACTGCATCGTTTCAAATCCCCCGTACATAGAAAAGAGCGTCCTCTCTACTCTTCCGATGGACGTCAAAAATCACGAGCCGATGTACGCACTGGACGGTGGATGTGATGGACTCGACTTTTACCGCCGCATTATAGAAATTTCAAAATTGCTTTTAAAAAAAGGAGGACTATTAGCGTTTGAAATTGGCTATGATCAGGGAGAGAGCGTTCCGAATTTAATAAAAGACAGTAAACTTTTTCAGGATATCAAAGTTTTAAAAGATTACGCAGGACAAGACCGCATTGTGACCGCTTATAAGAAAGGGACAGATTTATGAAAACGACATTCACTCGCAAAGAGGAAAACAGAAGAAGACGCGTTTTAAGGATGGTAATTGCATCTTCTGTCGCTGTGCTTATTTTTGCTTTCAGTATGATCGCAACGGGTGTTTTAAATTATTTGAAAAACGGAGAAAAAGCGACAGATGCGTCATTTTTATTAACAGACGAAGAAAAGATTGAAGAACTCACTTTAGTAATGGTTGGAGATAATCTTCTTCATATGCCGCTCGTGAGAAATGCAGAAACACAAGGTGGGTATAACTTTGATTCTTTATATAGCCGAATGAAACCGCATATTGAGAGCGCCGACCTTGCAGTTATTGTGCAGGAAACGGTATTGGGCGGAAAAGAACTCGGCTATTCCGGTTATCCGTTATTTAACTCACCGCAAGAGGTGGGCGATTCTCTCGTTCATGCCGGTTTTGACATTGTGCTCCACGCAACAAATCATACGTTGGATCAAGGCGTTAAAGGTGTTGAAAACACGCTTGAATACTGGAAAAAACATCCCGAAACCACGGTTTTGGGCATCCACGAATCGAAAGAAGATTATGACACCGTTGATTATGTAGAGAGAAACGGAATTAAACTTGCAGTATTAAACTATACAGACAGCACAAATGGGATGTCCGTACCGGAAAATAAAAGTTATTTAATCAGTAAAGTAAATGAAGAAAAAATCAAAAAAGATTTAAAAACTGCAGAAGAAAATGCAGACTTCACCATCGTATTTATGCACTGGGGAACGGAATACCGCTTAACTGCAGACGAAGGACAAAAGGCTTTGGCACAAATGATGTGTGAAAATGGCGCAGACCTTATTATGGGATCTCACCCACACGTAATTGAGCCGGTAGAATGGATTGAGGCAGAAAACGGAAATAAAACTTTGGTCTTCTACTCTTTAGGTAATTACGTTTCCCGTCAAAAAGAAGCAACGAATCTTTTGGGAATTTTAGGTGGTGTAAAAATTTGCTCAAGCGAGGAAAAAGGCACTTATATTGATTCCGCCTCTGTTATGCCGATTGTAACACATTACGATACACGTTCCCGCGGATTTGACGTATATCCGTTAAAGGATTATACGGACGATTTAGCATCAAAGCACGGTGTTGCGCAATACGACGGAAAAGTGAGCGTCGAGCGTTTTAAAACGAAATTTAACAGTGTTTTTGGCGACAACACCGCAGTGACGATTATCAATTAAATAAAACCCCTGCTAAGAACATCCTTAGCAGGGGTTTTATTATTGTACGTCTTTTTTCAGTTTTTGTCTTTTATAAATGATGATTGCAGTTCCAATTACAAAGCACAAAACAGCAACGAGATGTGAGATGCGGAACGGGCCGATGTAAAGGCTATCACTTCGTAAAAGTTCAATCATGCTTCTGCCGAGACCGTAAAGCGCAAGGTAGGAAATAAAGTTTTCACCGGGGAATTTTAAATATTTTCGTCTTAGAAGCAATACGATAAATACCAAGACATTCCAAAGGGATTCATAAAGAAACGTCGGATGAACGGAAATTCCGACATCAAGCAACTCCATACGCCACGGAAGGTCTGTAATTCCGCCGTACGCTTCAGCATTTACGAAATTTCCCCATCTGCCACAAATCTGACCGATTAAAAGTCCGAATGCACCAATGTCAAAAACTGTGCCTAAACTGATTTTTTTCCTCTTACAGTAAATGTATGTAGAAAGGCAAGCACCGATGATAGCACCATAAATCGCAAGGCCGCCTTCCCAAATTTTAAACACATCAAGTGGAGCATTTTTATAGCTTTCCCACTCGAAAATTACATAATAAAGTCTTGCACAAATGATTGCAGAAGGAAGACCATATAAAATGAGGTCTAACGGAACGTCCGAAGAAATCCCTTCCTTTTTCATCAAGTGTGAGCAGAAAAGAAATGCAAAAAGGATACCAATTGCAATAATTAATCCATAAAAATGCACGGTAAGGCCAAAAATCTCAAAACTTTCATTAATCATAAAAGGACCAAGAGCGAGTCCCGGAAACGCAATGTGATTCATAAGAAGCCTCCTTATTTTTCAATCGGTGCAACAACGGACAGCACCGTAAGCGCAGGGTCGAAACTTTCTCTTAAGCGCTTGTTTACGTCAGCAAGCGTTACGGTATCAATCACATCAATATAATCAAAAAGACCGATGTTATGGAATGTGTTTGCTAAAAATCCGTTTGCAACAGATGAAATATTATCAAACTGTTTTACGAAACGTCCAAAGAATGCGCGCTTCAGTCGTGTAAAGTCCTCTTCCTTTACGCCCTCATTCTGCAGTTTTTCAAGTCCGGAAAGGACAATCTCAAGCACTTTATCCGGATTGTTGCTTTCACCAGAGATTTCGGTAAAGCAATAGTCTTTTTCACACTCTGTACTACTTTCCAAAAATCCCATAATATGGCCATCGTTATAGAGTTTTGTATAAATTTCACTTGTTTTACCAAACGCAATTTCGCGGATAAAGGAAAACTCAATATCTTTCTTTAAAAGAGCCGGTCCGTCGTAGCCGACATCTAAATCCTTAAAGCCAATCATAAAGGACGGAACGGATACATCCATATTTTGAACGATTTTTTGCTTTCTTACGAACGCAGGTTCCATTCCGTAATCGCGGACGGGAACTTCAGGAAGTGCCACACAGTCTTTTAATGTGGATTCCACACATTCCCCTACACTTTCAGGATCTACATCACCAATCACAAAAAGTGCCATATTGGACATATTATAAAAGTTTTCGTAGCATTTATAAAGAATTTCCTTGTTGATTTTGGAAATTGATTCTACAGACCCTGCAATATCGCGGTTTACGGGATGGTTTACGTACATAGATTCTAAGAAGTTCATCATGCAGCGCCAGTCCGGGTCATCATCATACATATTGATTTCCTGGCCGATAATCCCCTGCTCTTTTTCTACGTTTTCATCCGTAAAATATGGTTTTGTCACAAAATCAAGCAGAATTTTTAAGTTTTCTATGATATTCTGCGTACATTCAAATAAATACGCCGTCATATTAAAACTTGTGTAGGCGTTTGCATTTGCGCCGTATTTTGCATATTCTGCAAACACATTTCCACCGTCGGGCTGTTCAAATAATTTATGCTCTAAAAAGTGCGCTACACCGTCCGGAATCTCAGTGGGTGTAGTTTCTCCGTAAACAGTAAATTTATTGTCCACAGAGCCAAAATGCGTACCGATTACGGCGTAACTTTTGCTATATCCTTTTTTCGGCATTACGAAAACTTTTAGTCCGCTTTCGTGGACACCGCTATAAAGGGTTTCGTTTAATTTTTCAGAAAAATCTTTTTTAAAAATCATGCCTCTTCCTCCCCTTCTCTTCCTGTGAGGAAGTAAATCATCTCTAGTGAAATGCGCTGCGCAATTTCTTTTACGTCTTCCTTTGTAACCTTTTCAATCGCAGAAATGTAGTCTTCTAAACTTGTATTTGTGCCGATGATTACCTGACTGAAATAGTAATCGCACAGATAACCGATACTGTCACCTACTGAACGCAGGGAATTTACGATGCTTTTAATCGTTGCATCAAATTCTACGTCTGTAAAGTCGCCTGCTTTCATTTTTTCAATCTGTACAAAGATTTCATCTAACGCCTTTTGTTTATTCTTGCTTTCGATTCCGGCAGAAATCACCATCAGGCCTTTGAAACGCTCCAGTTTTGAACCTGCGTAGTAAGCAAGACTCAGTTTTTCTCTTACCTCATTAAAGAGTTTACAATGCGCCCCGCCGCCTAAAATACCGTTATAGACCATCAGTTTATAGTAGTCCTCTGATGTTGGCGAAACGTTCGTTTTAAAGCCCAGACAGAGTTTTGATTGCGTTACATCAAATCGTTCTGTAATCTCTTTTC
>JAZRET010000119.1:0-5166 GCA_045660945.1 Congzhengia sp. | reverse complement strand
CCTAAAAGTGATGCTTGCTTATAGACACTTCCGCCGGTAAGAGAGCCGCCAACATGGAAAAGTTCACCCGAGAGCGTAACTAAACGCACATCATTTTTATGCTTTTTGGAAATTGCAATCGCATTGTCAATGGTGTCAATTACTGCTGTTTTTGAAAGCAGAAATTCTGCAACAGGCAAAAACTTTTTATCGCATGACACAAGATCTGATGCCATACCAATAAAGCCCGCCTCTTTTGCCACCTTTTCGCTTGTTTCCTTGACTTTAAGCGAAGTTAAAGGCAGAAACGTTGCTCTGCCGGCAGAACGGTTTTTCAGGCAAGAAATAGCGCGTTTCGCGTCGTTTTCATTTCCTACTACGATATTCTGTACTGCACCGCCCAAAGCAATTTCGATTGCGGTGTTATATTTTTCCTCTGTTTTAATGAGTTTTGACACCGGACCATAAATGGTGACATCACGAAGTTCGCCGCTTTCATGTTCTTTTAACACGGTTTTTACAGACTTTGTATAACCTTCTAAACTCTGCTCCATGTTTTCAAGCAGCGCTTTTCTGGATTTCTTTTCGTTGAGTGAGATAGATAATTCATTGATTTGACTCTGTGTTTCTGCCTGAAGAGACACATTTTTTTCATGTTCTTTTTCCATCTCTGCGCATTCTTTTTCTGTAGAATCCGCAAAAGATTTTTTGCGCGCAATTTCAGAATCGATTTCTAAAATTTTCTCTTCTATTTCGCCCTTTTCATCATTGCGACCAACGGCTTCCGCTTCAATGGTTTCTTTTCGTGCAAGGAAACTTTCGCGTGTGATTTTCTGATTGGATACAGCGATTTTAAGTTCGCTCAACGCTTCAATTGCACTTGCTACGATTTCATTTAATGCTTCGATTTCTGCGCTGTTTTCCCCGGCGCCGCCGTCTACCGCTTCCATCTGTTCGGTAAGCGCGGAGATTTTTGCATCAATTTCAGAAAGCACTGTCTCTTTTTCCGCTATCTTTTCATTCGTTTCCGAAATTTCTTTTAAGAATTCCTGTTTTTTCGCTTCGATATCGGAAAGTTCCCCCTGAATACGGGAAACGAGTGCATCATTACCCAAAATGGTGTTTTTCAAAATTTCGATTTCGCCCTTTTTAATCGAGATGCTCTCTGTGAGCGCTAAAATTTTGTTCGCCGTTTCCTGAGACGCTTCTTCTCTGTTTCTCGCCGCCTGGAAATATTCATCCTGCGCGCGCTCTGCGTTTTCGGCAGCGGTTTTAGACGCTTCTAACTGCTTCGTAACAATAGAAAGTTTTTCGTCCAAGCCGCCGATTACGGTGTTTGCGCCTTCGATAATGCGAATCGCGTCATTTACTTCATAAGTTTTTAAGGACTCTTTGTATGCAAGATATTTTTTCGCCTTTTCAGACTGTGTTTTTAACGGTCCGACACGTTCTTCAAGTTCTGTGATGATATCATATACACGGTCTAAATTCTCATTGGTACGCACAAGTTTTCGTTCTGCGTCTTCTTTTCTGTATCTGTATTTTGAAATCCCTGCCGCTTCTTCAAAAATCTGACGACGGTCATCGGATTTACTCGAGAGAATCTCATCAATTTTACCCTGACCGACCATCGAATAACCGTCACGGCCAAGACCTGTATCCATAAACGCTTCGTGAATGTCTTTTAAGCGACACGGCGTTTTATTAATCATATACTGACTTTCGCCGGACACAAATACTTTTCTCGTGATTTCAACTTCGTCAAATTCTAAATTAAATTTACGGTCTTTGTTATCTAAAATGAGCGTAACTTCGGCAAAACCCATAGAGTTTCTTTTTTGCGTACCACTAAAGATAACGTCTTCCATTTTGGCGCCACGCAACATCTTTGCGCTCTGTTCACCTAAAACCCAGCGAACAGCATCAGAGATATTACTCTTTCCGCTACCATTCGGACCGACAATTGCCGTAATACCGCTATTAAAATTTAACGCAATTTTATCCGCAAAAGATTTAAAGCCATTGAGTTTCAGTCCTTTTAATCGCATATCGCGTCACCTTTCTTTTGTAGTATCCGAAACGTACCCAAGGGAACATTTTCGTTTTGCCTAAAATGTATTTGTATTCCTTTTTCTTTCATTCTGTTTATATTACTTTGCTTATTTCCGACGAATGTGGAAATATCGCGCGGATTTACGAAAATCTCACAGTCACACTTTACCGTGTCAGCCAACTTTCTGAAATAGAGTTCACTTTGCACAAGTTCGCCAAACGCGGGATGATATGGGCCTGCCAAAACATCTCTGTCCGGGTTAATGTTATTGGATGCCATTAGTCCCATACGAATAACGGAAATGTTTTCTCTACCAAATTTCTCTTTTAGGTCTGCGCAAAGCATTACTGCTTCGTCTAATGTTTGCGGAAGATAATTTCCTTCTTCAAAATACTTTCCCAAGAGTGTGTTTTTTAAAACAAGCGTCGGGTAAATTCTCACGCAATCCGGTGCAAGTGCAATGATTTTCTCCGCAGTTTTTCTCGCAGTTTCATCCGTGTCGCCAAAAAGCCCCGTCATCATCTGAAGTCCTAAATGAAAACCTGCTTTTTTGATAAGGTTTGCAGCTTTCTCTGTGTCTTCCGCTGTGTGTCCCCTACGGTTTTTGAAAAGAACATTGTTGTCCATCGACTGCGCGCCGAGTTCAATTGTGGTTACACCGTACTCCTTTAAAGTTGCAAGTACTTCTTCATCAATATAATCAGGGCGTGTAGAAACGCGAATTGCCTGCACACTTCTCATATCCAAGTATTTTTTTGAAACACCCAATAGCGATATTTGAAGTGTTTTTTCAATCCCCGTAAAACTGCCCCCAAAAAAACCAATTTCAACGGACACATCTTTCGGCATTGTAGAAAGTGCCGTTACAATGATTTCTTCTGCTTTTTCTTTTGTCATTTCATCAGCAATACCTGTGATGCTTTTTTGATTACAAAACGCGCAATCATTTTTGCATCCCATGTGAGAAACGAAAATCGGAATCGTTTTATGCTTCATGGTTTTTACCATCGGCTTTTAATTGGATGAGTGCATTCTGCGCCGCCATCTGCTCTGCTTTTTTCTTACTTGTGCCTTCTCCGCTTCCCATTACAGTACCGTTTAAATAAACGTCTACCAAAAAAGACTTGTTATGGTCAGGTCCACTTTCACTGACAACTCGATAGGAAATATCCACGTCGCCGTTTATCTGTACAACTTCCTGAAATTCTGTTTTATAGTCTTTAAACATTTTTCCGCGGGATGCATCCATAATCGTTTCATAGAGTTGCCCTAACACCCACTCGCGCGCAGTTTCAAAGCTACTGTCTAAATAGATTGCGGCAATCAACGCCTCAAAGGCATCCGCTAAAATAGACATTCTCGTTCTACCACCCATATTTTCTTCGCCGCGTCCCAAAATCAGATAATTTCCAAGGTCAATATTCACGGCACATTCCCAAAGCGAACGCTCACAAACTACAGCTGCGCGCATTTTGGTAAGTTTGCCCTCAGGGAGTTTGGGGAAATTTTCAAAAATATAGCGGCTGACGACAAGACCTAAAACGGAATCGCCCAAAAATTCAAGACGCTCGTTATATTTTACATTTGCCGCTTTGTTTTCATTCGCAAATGAACTGTGTGTCAGCGCGGTTTTTAAAAGTTTTTCATCGGTAAAACGATACCCGATAATCTCCTGAAACTGTTTTAATGTGTTCATTTTCTCTCTCCTTTTTCCGAAAGTCAGCAAGGCACAAAAAACCTTGTTCTTTCAAAATAAATGTCTTAAAAACGAAAATAAACGCATAAATACGCTTCTTACAGATTCGTAGGAAACAGATTTATACGTTTTACGTATATTACGAGAGAGCGCTTTTTGTAAAACGCTCTCCCATATGTTTTACTGGTTGTTTTTAATATAATCAACAGCATCTTTCACAGTAACGATTTTTTCGGCTTCTTCATCGGGGATTTCCATGTCGAATGTTTCTTCCAGCGCCATGATAAGTTCCACTACATCTAAAGAATCAGCACCGAGATCGTCAATAAATGCGGTGCCGAGAGTTACTGCACTTTCATCGATACCAAACTGCTCTACAATCACTTCACGAATCTTTTCAAATTCCATATTCTTCACCTCCGTCATATAAAAGTTCTAATCATATTTATATCGTAATCCTACTCATTTGTCAATAGAATTCTCATAAAAAGGTGTGAAAAAAAATGTAAATTTACTTTTATTCTTCTGTTTCTTCTTTTTTCGGCGCATACATTGCGCGGAGTTCATCATTTATTCCGGTTTTCGCAAACACATTTGCGCTTTTAATCGCATTTGCAAAAGCCTTTGCACCGGAGCTTCCGTGTGCCTTAATCACAACACCGTCAACCCCCAAAAGCGGAACGCCGCCATACTCTGTGTAATCAAGCATGGATTTAATGTCTTTTAAATGTGCTTTCATAAATACGGCAGAGATTTTGGTTGTAATCGTTTTCATGAAACTTTTCTTGATTAAACCAAAGAGCGCAGCCGCCGTTCCTTCAATCGATTTTATAATCATATTTCCAGTGAACCCGTCACAAATAATAACGTCTGCTATTCCAGCGGTTAAATCGCGCGATTCAATGTTTCCGCAGAAGTTTATATTCTCATTTTTCTTTAAAAGTTCATATGCCTTCTGGGAAAGTTCGTTTCCTTTATGTTCCTCTGTGCCGATATTAACTAGGTACACTTTGGGATTTTCAATACCCAAAACTTTTTCGGCGTACAAAGAACCCATCTGCGCAAACTGCGCTAAGTATTCCGGTTTACAATCTGCATTTGCACCAACATCGAGCATCACGGCTCTTGATTTTGTTACGCTTGGCATAAACGTTGTAAGCGCAGGACGTTTAATCCCCTTAATTCTTCCGATAACACGAAAAGAACCTGCAAGGTACGCTCCGGTGTTACCGGCGCTCACCACCGCATCTGCTTCACCTTTTTTGCAAAGGGAGAGGGCTACCACCATGGAAGAATCTTTTTTATGGCGAATTGCTTCCACCGGCGCTTCATTTCCTTCAATTACTTCGGATGCATGGTGTACTAAGATTCGGTCCCCCGTGTAGCCGAATTCAACGAGTTTATTTTTGATAATCGTTTCATCACCCACCAAGGTAAT